>JBCCUO010000285.1:0-5673 GCA_039196805.1 Planctomycetota bacterium
CGAAGGCAAACTGATAGGACTGGTCACACTGGACGATATCGTGAGTTTGCTTTGCGAAGAATTCGAAGAGATCGGCGAGTTAGTCAGGCGAGAGAGTCCGGTCGCCTTCGCGCGCTAACAACCGGATTGCACGCCACCGTCGAACGGTAGCGAAACTCGCGCAAATCTCGGCGGAGAGGAGCCTGACCTTCGCAGAAGGCTGGCTACTTCGTCGCCGACCACTCCGTCATCGCAACGTCTTCGCCACATCCCGACGCGACCCGCCAACCGACAATCGCAGCTAAAAAGCTGGCCGCTGATCGCTAAAAGGCTAAAGCTCTACGACCACTCCGTCAGCACATCACTCAGATCGTTGGCCTGCTGCCGAACCATCAACAAGCGATCCACTCCGACAGCCACGCCGGCACAGGCAGGCAGCCCGGACTTCATCGCCTGGATCAATCGTGTCGGTTCCGGTAGCGGGCTCCTTCCGGATGCGACTCGCTTGGCATTCGCCGTCTCGTGCCGACGCTGTAGTTCATCGGCGTCGGTGAGTTCGTCGTAGCCGTTGCCCAACTCCACGCCTCGTACGAAGAGTTCGAATCGAGCAGCGCAGTTGGGGTCGTCGTCTAGGGGCCTGGCAAGCGCTGCTTGGCTAAGCGGATACCCAAAAACCACCAGCGGCCGCTCTTGTCCCAGGTTTGGTTGAATCAATCGACTCAGCAACACGTCCAGCAAACCATCACGGTCCTGGGCAAGCGACTGAGCGAGCGCCGGATCCTCACGTTCCACTCGCGTGACCAACTGCTGAGTGGGAAGCTCAATCGGATCCAAATCCAAATGGTCCAGGAACAGCTGCCGATAGCTGATCGCATCGAAGCTGGAACCGCCCAGAATCTGGACCGCGAACGTCCCCAGCGTTGCCATCCCGTCGGACATCGTCGCCGTCATCTCGTACCACTCCAACATCGTGAACTCAACGCGATGATGGCTGCCATGTTCGCCCGCGCGAAAGACGGGGCCGATGCCGTAGAGCGACGGAGCTCCGCGGGCCAGTTGCAGCTTCATCCACCATTCCGGCGACGTCTGCAGGTACCGGCATGAGTCCCTTTTTGATTCCCCTGCCGATGTGGGACCACCAAGGACCGCAGTCGAGACCTCGACCGGATCGATGTAGGGATCCACAATGCATTCGTCGGCCAGGCAGGAAGGTTGAACCTCACAAAAACCAAGGCCGTCGAAATGGCTGCGGATTTGGCGAAGTAGCTTGGCCCGTGCTCGCAGCCTGCTAGCGACCGAGTCGCCTGTCCGCCGCTGTCTGTTCAAGCTTCGTTTCCCATCAAGAAGGATGTTTTTGGATCGTGTCGACCGCATCCGACCAACCGTCCAACGATCGTTACGCCCGACAGCGACAGTACCCGCCGATCGGCCAGGCTGGCCAGGCGGCGATCCAGCGTAGTGACGTGGCGATCGTTGGCTGCGGAGCGTTGGGCACGGTCGCCGCGGAGATTCTGGCACGCGCCGGCGTCGGACGTTTGCGTTTGATTGATCGTGACGTGGTCGAATGGACCAATTTGCAGAGGCAATCGCTCTTCGACGAGGCGGACGCGCGGGCAGGCGTTGCCAAGGCAGCGGCAGCTGCCGATCGCTTGTCGCAGATCAATCGGCAGATCAGCATACAGCCCCTGGTTCATGACCTAGACGTCGATAACATCCGCGACCTGCTTCGCGATGTCGACCTGGTGATCGACGCGGCTGACAATTTTGCGGTCCGGCTGTTGCTCAATGATTGGTCGCTTGCCACCAAGACGCCATGGGTCCACGGCGGCTGCGTGGGGGCTGAAGGCCAGGTCCGGCTGTTCCCCGCAAATCAGTCGTTTTGCTTTCGCTGCTTGGTGCCCCAATTGCCACCACCGGGAACCGTCGCGACTTGCGACACGGCCGGGGTGCTTGGATCGGCGACCCACACGATTGCCAGCCTGCAGGCGACCGAAGCGCTCAAGTGGCTCTCCGGCAATCGACAAGCGGTCTGCAGAGACGTCACGTCGATTGATCTCTGGAACAACCGCATACGACAGGTGTCGATCAGCGACGCCATTCGCAAGACCTGCCCCGCGTGTCGCGGCGACTACGGGTTCCTGGACGGTCGCGAGTCAACGGGTCGAGGCCAGGCGGAATCCTTGTGTGGTCGCAACGCAATTCAGATCAGCGGCGATGCAGGGACGCGTCTTGATTTGACAGCGGCTGCCCAGCGTTGGGAATCGCTGGGGCAAGTCACGACAACGCCATTCTTTGCTCGGCTGCACCTATCTGACAAGCAAACGTTGACGTTGTTTCGGGATGGCCGAGCGGTCATCAGCGGCACCGACGACACGACCGTGGCCCGATCACTGTACGACCGGTACGTGGGCTGAGGGTCAGCGGCTGGCGGTTGGTGGCTAGCGGTTAGCGGCAGCGCTTTGATGAGTCACACACCTCGTTCCACGGCTACGCCGTAGGACGCGATGCACCGGAGGCTCCCGCCTCCACTTAGCACACGCGTCAGCAACTAGCGGTCAACGCACTACGACCTGACTCCCAGGACGACACGCACCCTCGGTGGGAATAGGCCTCTCAGCGAACCCTATCAGCCGCAACGCGCTAGCGTCCGGTTCCCCCAAACGCATGGTGACATCGCATCGTTCCTTCATACATAGGCTCCGCCGGCTCCGTCGCCACATCGCTCCGTCCCTAGCCCAACAGAGCCGCGGCAGCGGCCCTTGTAACACGTTTCAACCGGGCTTGCCCCGGTTGGACGGCAAGTGGCTGCTACTGATCGCAACAGGAACCTGGGGGTCGGCGCCGATGGGTAGCTGTCACTTATCGCAACACCGGGGCGAGCCCGGTGCGAGCGGGGCAGCGATTCCCTTTTCTTATCGGGATGCCAAGAAAGTCTGTCATCGGTTTCGCTGCTGGCGGTTAGCCAGCACTCTGAACTTCTTAGGGCCAACGGCCCGTCCGTTTGCCTAACACCACCGGCCACACGATCGACGGCCAACAAGGCCTGCCGCCGTGGCCTGGCAATCACACGCTCAAATCGAGGGCTGGGGCGCGTTCTCGGGTGCAACCAAGGTCTCCAAGAACGCGATCACGGCTTCGCGATCCTGCAGCGGCAAGCTGAGGAATCGGTTGGTGGTCCCTTCTGCCTCGCCGCCATGCAATGTGATCGCTTCCAGCAATGTCGACGCACGACCGTCGTGCAGGTAGGGCGCCGTATCTGCAACACCCCAAAGTGGCGGCGTTCGCCATTCCTGATTAAACAGAGTCGACTCGTACTCAACTCTGACGGAGGTCTGTGAGCCCGACTTGCGATAACCCACGTCGCCCAAACCATTCTCGTTCCGAGTGTTCCAAGCCTCCGCTCCTGTGACCTGTTCGCGCGTCGCAACGCTGACGAGTTGAGTCGGATACTCGGGGGCAACAAACGTGAATTCGCGACTTGATTGGGGCATGCGTCGACCAATCCGGCCACTCGGTTGAAAGCCGGGACCCAGGCGGTTGGATGACCCCGAGACGGATGTGCGCGTCACCAGCGTCGCTGGACCGTAGTAGCCCCCGACCATTTGGGTTCCGGTGCTTCGATTCGCGTCCTCTTGCAGAGGGATCGTCATGGTTGAAACGTTCTTGATGTACGGTTCAGCGTGATTCAGATCCATTGAATAGCGGCCCATGTCATGCAGCAACAGATCGCTGTAAACGCCCTTAGCGGGACCAATCGATGGCACGTGACAGACGGCGCAGCCAACCGAAGCGAATACATCTTGGCCACGCAGAGCTATTTTGCGTTCCAGCGAATCGGAAGGCATGCGCTGTTGGGGCGCGGGAAGAGCCGCGACGAATCTTTCCATCGATTGGATCTGCGCGTCGCTGATGTCGATGGAAGGATTGCGATACTGAGGCACATGCGGGTCGCTACCCTGGGGCCGGCGTTTCGTCTCCAGGCCAACTTCGTTCGCGCAGGCTTGATCAACGAAATCTAACAGGGAACTCAGGTTTCCACGCCAGCCGAATCGGCCCAACGTGCCATTGATCAGGGTGGACGGTCGACCACTGATCTCGGGATGCGCTTTCTGTATCTTCATCACTTGGTCAAGCTGACGATCGGTGACTTGGTCGATCAGGCCCGCACCAAAAAGTGATGAGGTGTTTCTCTGGAAAAAGCGGGCGTGGATCTCCACGCTGTACGCTCCCACGTTGTCTCGGAACACGATGGTCTGGTTCAACGCCTGTCGGACTTCAGAAGCATCAACGGGACCACCTTCAACATCAAACAGCGCACCGCTCTTGGCGAGCATGCTCATTCGCTGGTTCACATACGCCTGTGATCCACCGTGGTGCGAAATCGCCAGGGCATTGATGACGTCGCCGCTGGGCAAGATGAATCCCGGATGGAACTTCGACACGCAATTGGCGATCACCGCTTTGGTGATCGGTCCACCGCTGATTCGAATCTTTTCGATGCCGATCGATTTGGCATTGAACTCAGTGCCACCGCCCCCACCGACGCCACCCTGATTGTGACAGGCAACACATGAACGAGCATTGAACAAAGGTCCCAGTCCGTCGCTGCCCAAAGACGGACTGCGGCTGGGCCACTCCTTCTCAAATAACTCCCTGCCCTGGTGAATGGCATCAGGCGAGACGGCGTGTGCAGTTCCAAGGAATACGGTCAGTGCAAGACCAACCAAAGGGATCCAGCGTTTCATGGGACAACTCGTGGGATTTCGGAGCGCGTGATCGATGGAGCGGATGTTTGAAAGATCCGAAGTGGTGTCAGCGGCTCATCCGCTGAACTTGACTGATGTATTTCCCCGACAACTCGTTGGGGCAAATCGTCATGGGTTTTGGGGCGATTAGCGATGAAGAGCAGGTGCTTCGCGGCTTGGGGAAGCAACAAGTCAACGTTAGGTAATTCTTGATCGGCATACAACGCTGCGCGATCGACGGCCAACAAGGCCTGCCGCCGTGGCCTGGCAATCATTCGCTCAAATCGACGGCTGGGGCGCGTTCTCGGGTGCAACCAAGGTCTCCAAAAACGCGATCACGGCTTCGCGATCCTGTAGTGGCAAGCTGAGGAATCGGTTGGTGGTCCCTTCTGCCTCGCCACCATGCAATGTGATCGCTTCCAGCAATGTCGACGCACGACCGTCGTGAAGGTACGGCGCCGTATCTGCAACACCCCAAAGTGGCGGCGTTCGCCATTCCTGGTTAAACAGAGTCGACTCGTAATCAACGCGTATCGAAGCTTGTGTGTGAGACATTCGGTAGCCAGATTCACCTAAGCCACTGTCATCTCGGTTGTCCCATCGATCAATGCCAGTGACCTGATCCCGACTAACGATATTGATCAACTGAGAAGGAGACCTAGGTGCAAAGAAGGTATAGTCACCGCTGTTGCGGCGCACCGGCCGTCGAGTTTGTGCGGCCGGTCGATTGGGAGATCCACGATAGTTGGATATCCGAGTCGTCGTGGTTGATAACGTTGGCGTCGGACTTGTCGTAACCGAACTTGGAGACCCAAAGCATCCGCCACCTGTCAACCGCAATGTCGTACTTCGGCTTTGGCCCGTTTGAAGCGCAACAGTCGCTGTGGACACGCTCTTGACGTATGGCACCGCGTGAGTGAGATCCATTGAGTAGCGGCCCATGTCGTGC
>JBCCUO010000286.1:0-5665 GCA_039196805.1 Planctomycetota bacterium
CGGCGCGAGCTCGTGGAGGCCTACGCCGCGGAGCTCGGCTGGTCGTTCGACCCGGCGAAGGACACCTCGTTCCCGAGCCGCTACTCGCAGTTCAGCCGCTTTGGCCGCGGGCATTCGCGGTTTGCCCACAACACGATGCGTGGCAGTTTCGACGTTACTACCGAAGACGGCGAGGTCCACACGCTGCACCCTCTGTCGCGCCCACTTTGGAGTCCTCTTGATGGTTCCCATGACCGAACCACCGTTTCGCTTGCCCGCGCGATCGCCCGAGAGTCACAAGGGAACGTATGGCAGGGTCGGCTTGGTGGGAGGCTCGCTGGGGATGGCCGGGTCGATTTCGATGTCATCGATGGCGGCGCTGCGTACCGGATCGGGTTTGGTTACCGCCCTGGTCCCCGAGCGATGTCTGTCGATTGTGGCTTCGTTTGATCCCTGCGTGATGACGATTCCGTTGGCAGAGGATTCGTTTGGTCGGATTGCAGAAAGTGCGTTGCCGGACTTGGTTTTGGACCTGGAGAAGACGGATGCCGTTGGATGCGGTCCCGGAATGGGTTTTCATCAAGGGACGGAGATAATCGTACAAGCGTTGTTGCGCGACTGGGGTCGCCATTTGGTCTTGGACGCAGACGGGCTGAACAGCCTGAAGGAGATTCCGGGGCGCGGGTCGATGCCATCGGCACACCGAGTCTTCACGCCGCATCCGGTCGAGTTCGAACGCGTGAGCGGCGTATCGGCTAAGTCGCGAGACGACCAGGTGGAGGCGGCGCGGGCGATTGCAGACCGATCCGATCTGGTGATTGTCTTGAAGGGAGGCCCGACGATCGTCTGTGGGCCCGAGGGTGTGTGGACCAACACCACCGGCAACCCTGGCATGGCAACGGCCGGAAGCGGCGATGTACTGACCGGTGTGATCACTTCCTTATTGGGGCAAGGGCTATCGGCTTGGGACGCCGCACGACTGGGCGTTTGGGTCCACGGCCACGCCGGCGATATGTCGGCTGATCGGCACGGCCAGCCCGGCATGACCGCCACCGACCTGCTGGCCGAACTGCCCGCCGCCATCAGGTCGGTTGTCGACGGGTAGGTGAGAGCGAAGGACAGAACGATGGAAAAGAGCAAGCGCAGGGAGTCTGGCAGAGATTGACGGGCAGAGAACTAGGATCGGGAAGAAACGTCAGAACGATGGGGGACAAAAGAATGGAAGAGCGCAGGCGCTAGGAGAGTGACGAGAATTTTGAGGACAGAAAGTTGGGCGGGGGAAAGGAGATCGGAGGACGGGAATTTGAAAGAGAGGGGAATTGGATTCGTTGGAGGGCGGCCGTGATTCTTTTGAGGACTTGGCGGCAATCGAAGCCGAGCGGGCGTGGGGGAAATGGATCGGCGTTCCCCTTCTGGCTATACGCTAACATCCAACCGCCAAAGGCTTCTTCCCCTCCGCTGACCGCTGACCGCTGACCGCTGACTATGACAATTACTGGACTTCAGCGATGCGTGACCGATCGGAGCGACGTCTTGCGGGGGACTCGATTTGGCTTGTTGATGAATCGAGCGTCCGTGGACGACCAGTTTCGGTTGTCTTGTGATCGGTTGAACGAGGCGTTTCCTGGGCAGTTGCAAAGTCTGTTCACTCCCCAGCACGGATTGTGGGGTGATGCTCAGGCGAACATGATCGAAACGTCTCACAGTTGGGATCATCGACTCGGCGTGCCGGTGCACAGCCTGTATAGCGAGACTCGTCGGCCGACCTCCGAAATGTTGTCCGGGTTGGATGCCCTGGTGATTGATCTGCAGGATGTCGGGACTCGCGTCTACACGTACATCTGGACATTGCAGCAGTGTCTGCAAGCTTGTCAGCAGTCGGGCGTGCGCGTGCTGGTCTTGGATCGCCCCAATCCGATTGGAGGAAAGATCATCGAAGGGCCGCTACTGCAGCCCGGGTATGAAAGCTTTGTTGGCGGGGCATCGATTCCGATGCGGCATGGGCTGACGATCGGCGAGATGGCACGGTGGCTCAATCGTGCCCTGCCCCACCCGGCTGAACTGGAGGTTGTGGAGCTGCACGGTTGGTCGGCCGACGACGCGGGGTGGGATGACAAGACTCCCTGGTGGCCGCCGTCACCCAATTTGCCTCGGCTTGAGTCGACCTGGGTGTACCCCGGTCAAGTCTTGCTGGAAGGAGTGAACTTATCGGAAGGTCGTGGCACGACAACGCCGTTCGAGTTGGTTGGCGCCCCGTGGATCAATGCGATCGAGATGGCGGCTGGATTGGAGTCGCTACGATTGCCGGGCGTCCGGTTCTTGCCCAGCCACTATCGTCCGACGTTCGACAAATTCGCGGGTGAGCTTTGCCAAGGCATATCGATTCATGTGATTCAGCCGGAGAGTTTTCGATCCTATTGGGTGACGTTGGAGATTCTACGATGGGTTTACGCGACGTATCCCGGCCAAGTCGACTGGCTGCCGCCACCCTACGAATACGAAACCATCAAGCCGCCGATCGACATCATCACGGGCAGCGATCAGGTGAGGCTGCGTCTTCCAACCGGTGAACCAGTTGAGTCGCTTTGCCAAGTCGACGCGAGCGACTGGGCCAATCAGACCCGAGACAGTTGGCTGTACCCCAGGGAGAAGTTTGTTCCCTGATGTACGACCTTGTTCGCGACAAACCACTTCATGACGGCGGTGGCTAGGGGAGCTTCGCCCTCAATCTGAATGGGGTTTGTGTCGGGCTTCGACAACATTGGACTTCGGTGAGTACAATTCGAAGGTGCCGAGAACACGGAGATCAGATGATGGATACGACAATCGATGCACCCCTGGAATGGGTTGAGAGCATCACCATGCTTCGACTGCCGACGCAGTCCGACCAGCGTCTGCAAGATTTGATGGATCGAAACAACGAAGGTCAATTGACTGACCAGGAGCGAGCGGATTTGGCGGCGTTGGCTGAACTAAGTGAGCGACTTTCCCTCGTGCGAGCCGAAGCATTGCATCTTCTTGGTCGCAAGCCCCTGTAGGATTGTGGTTTCAGCTGAGACGCGAAGAAAAAAGGGTGATCGCCCGGGCACGGGGTCGCTGCGAATACTGCCAAATGCACCACTCGTTGCAAGGTGCGACGTTCCACGTCGAACACATTCTCCCGCGAGCGGCGGGCGGTTCAGATGACGCTGAAAACTTGGCATTGGCTTGCCCAAGTTGCAACCTGCATAAGTCTGATCGGACAAGGGTCTCTCAATCAGGGTCTACCGACACGGTCGCTCTGTTTAACCCGCGATCTGATCTCTGGTCGGACCACTTCCAGTGGGACGAATACTCAATCGAGGGAAAAACGCCGATCGGTGATGCAGCATTGACGCGTTGCGTTTGAACGACGAACGTCGGCACAAGATTCGCCAAGCCGAACGCCTTTTTGGTTTGTTTCCAGCTGAGGACTGAACACGGCTGCGCAGCGGGGGTGTCCGTTTGAGGGAGGCTTGCGCGCCGAGTGTGACCTCGCAGTGACCCGCATCGATGCGGCTGTGTGGACGGACTTGCGTCTGGACGGTCGTCCTACGAGCTGGCGCTGCGGTAGCTGAGCAGTGCCTTGCGAAAGACCCATCGGCTTGCCGTCACACTCAGCAGCGTTGCTAGAACGGCCCAGACAATCAGCCACTGTTCCCAGTCACTGCGCGGACTGAGCGGTTTGGCCAGCAGTCGGGCCGGAACATTGACGACCACCAGGATGGGGATCACGAAGGTGAAGAATCCCATCAGCGGTGCTCCCCAGCCACGGTTGTAGATCTCCATCGGATAACGGCTGAAGTTCGTGATGTAGAACCAGAAGTTGTACAGCGTCTGATTGCGACCGAGCCAAATACTGGTCGCGCTCAGGCAGATCATCAAACTGTACAAAATCATGATGCCGCAAGCGATGAACACCAGGTATGCCAAGATGGAAGCGAAGGACGGAACATGAGGATCGACGTCGCGCGTTGCCAGATTTGTCAATGAAACGATCGCAATCACGATCCCGGCAAAGAAGTTGGTCAAGGCGCTCCAGTCAATCCGGCGAAACGAAATCAGAAACTGAGTGTCAATCGGTTTGAGCAGGGCGAAGTCCAACCCGCCTGTGCGAATCATCTCGCTGAATTCCTCCGCGTTCGGCATGAAGAACGCTTGCACGACGCTATTGATGAACCAAGTCGTGGCGATGAACAAGAAGAACCGGTCACGATCCCAACCGGAACCTTCGCCGATCGACGATGTGTACTGAAAGATGATCAAGTAGAAACCGACGTTCATCATCGTCCAGCCCAGCCCGCTGATGCACTGGATGATGAAGTTGGACCGAAACGTCATGTCGCGGACCA
The DNA here is from genome assembly GCA_039196805.1 of Planctomycetota bacterium. Classification (GTDB taxonomy): domain Bacteria; phylum Planctomycetota; class Planctomycetia; order Pirellulales; family Pirellulaceae; genus JBCCUO01. The sequence goes on from JBCCUO010000286.1 coordinate 4,350, forward strand.
GCGAGTTACGTGCGAAGGTGCCAAAGACACGCAGGTAGTTTGGCCCGATCGGTTTGGTTGCTTCGGGGTTCGTCACGTCTTAGCCTCCAAAGCCACTGTAGCGAGCAATGCCACGGGAATAGGCGACACGACAGATGACGATGAAGAACGTCAACCAGGCCGCTTCGATCGCCATCTCCATTGGCAGGTCTTCTTCGGGGATCTTGCCCAGGAACACGGCGGCCGGGAAATAGGCCAAGTATTTCAGTGGCAGGAAGTTCACGAAAGCTTCAATGCCATCGGGTAGCAGCGAAAGCGGAAACATGTGTCCGGAGAGAAAGAAACTGAACAGCATGTAGACAAACAACAGCGACGACACTTCCAGGAACCAGAATCCGATCATGCCGATTGCCGCTTCCAAAAAGAAGCCGATCAGGAATCCCATCACCAGCGAGCCTAGGAACGCGACAAAAACGTGCCACGGTGGGAAGCCGGCGGAGAAGTAGTCACGACACAGAAAAAACACCAACGCAAAGGGTGCGATCGCGACTGCGTAGTACGCCAGCTTGTGTGCAATTCGATTCAACAGCAAAAAGCCAATCAAATCGATCGGCTGAATCAGATACCGTTTGATCTCACCCTCCCGGACCTGCTTGGCGATGCCGGAGGCCAGGCCAGGCATGCTGGAAAATGCGCGAGCGATCATCGTCAGCAGGTAGTACGCCACCATGTCGCGAAACCCAAATCCGCCAATCGTCGTGGCTTCCTCGCCTTCGGCTTGTCCAATCGCGTCAAAGACGGCGTACCAGAGAAAGATCTGGGTCACGATCGGCAGGAAACGCATCAACGTTCCCAGGGCGAAGTCGCCGCGGTACACCAAACGCTCTTCCAGCGCGGTCCGCAGGATCATCCACCACAGCGAAACTCGCTGAGCCAATCCACCGGCATCGTGTTGTGTGGGAGTAAGAGTTTCCGCGGACAAGACGACTGTGCTCCGAACCGGTCAATTGATCGCCAAACAGCGAAGTCTGGACAGTCCGTCCTGTATATCGTTTCATCGTCAAGGTGACGAGGTCGCTCGGACTCGAAACCTATCCGTACGGCTCATGTGCCAGCCTTCGGGGACGATGGGCGATCAGGTCAACCGATCTAGCATCAAGGTCGCCAGGCCGAGGATCATGAAGAAGCCGCACATGTCGGTTGCCGTCGTCAGCAACGGACCGCTGGCGACCGCTGGATCAAAGCCAAATCGTTTGAGCACCAGCGGAACCAAGCCACCCATCGAAACGGCGAACACCGTGTTGCCGAACAGAGCCAGCCCGACCACGGTTCCAAGA
>JBCCUO010000287.1:0-5665 GCA_039196805.1 Planctomycetota bacterium
GGCTGGAGCGACAGCAGGCGCCATGGCGCTCAAGAAGGGCAAGGACATCGTTACACCGCCACCTTGAAGCAGTCGGCGACGAGAGAGCGATCGGTTGGAGATCAACTGAGCCATGGTGGATCACTTCTTTAGAAATATGTCACTGATTACGATTTGTTTGATCAAGTCGCGAGCCGGATAACCTGCGTCCATGGTCGCGTCCAAGATCTCTTCAATCTCCTGGCGGTCGCTGAATCCGATCGGCGCACCGGTCGCGAAAACCAGCAGACGACTTACCAAGTTCCGTGCTAACTGCCGCTGTTCTGACAACAGCAGCGTCTTGAATTGGCGAATGTCGTCGAACGGCCGCCCACCCGTCGTGTGACCACTGGCGTCCACGGTTGGCCCCAGCTTGAATCGGAACGGTTGTCCGTTCTTGCCGAAACCAGAGACCGACGTCAGCACGATCTCAACTTCTGTTTCGGACAGTCCTCCGCTTAAAGAAGAGCCCGTTGCGGGTGATTCAGATTGGCCGGTGCTATCCGCTTCGGGCCAGACCCGATAGCGATCGCGCCAACCGCCCAGAACGTCAAAGTTTTCCAGCGCGAAACCGGGTGGATCGATCTTTTGATGACACACCGCGCACGACTCGACATCCCGGTGCGCCGCCAATTGCTGGCGGATCGTGGACGCGCCGCGAGTATCAGGTTCGATGGCAGGAACGCTGGCCGGGGGCGGAGGCGGTTTCTTTCCCAGTATCCGTTCCATCACCCAGGCGCCGCGGGTGACAGGCGATGTCGTGGTGCCATTGGCCGTGACTTTCAACACGCCGGCCTGTGTCAACAGACCGCCTCGCACGGAGTCCTTGGGCAAGTCGACGCGCCGAAGATTGACCCCTTGGATGGCCGGTAAGTCGTAGTGGATCGCCAGCCGCTCGTTCAGGAACGCGTGATCACTGTCCACGATCGCGGCGATCGGAAGGTTGCGATGGAATAGATCTTGGACATAGAGCCGAGTCTCGGCGACCGCCGAGTCGATCAGCAAGTCGTCCAAATAGTAGTCCGGGTAAAGCCGTTCATCCGGCGACGTTGCAGTCGCGTTGCGTAGATCCAACCAGTAGTCGCAGAAAGCCGTGACAAATCGTTCCACTCGAGGATCGTCCAGCATCCGATCGACTTGTCGGCGTAGCAGGTCAGGAGTGAAGCCGCGCTTTGAACTTGCGATGTCTCGAAGTTCCCGGTCAGGGGGCGAATTCCAAAGCATGTAGCTCAACCGACTGGCAATCGCGTCTGCGTCGAGCGATCCCTGAGGCTCGCGCATGGATACGAATTCGGGCGAACAGAGGACTGCGGAGTAGGTGATGATCATCGCCTCTGCGAAGTCTTGCCCCTCGGCCTGGAACGCCTTGTCGAAGATGCTCATGAATCGATCGACGTCACCGTTGATCAAGTCACGTCGATAGGCTCGCTGCATGAACCGTCGGAGCAACCGCGCGGCATCGGCCCACGGCTGATCGCTGAGCACGCGGACGATCGTACCCGTGGGTGAATCAGTACGTGGCTCGATCGGCAAATCGCCGAAAAGCAGCCGATGGCCGGCCGGTGGCCGGCTGTCATGAATCGGGCCTTCTGCCTCCATCCACTTCATCGCCAAACCGGGTTGCCCGTCCTTCTCGGCCCATGGATTGTGCCAAGCAGGCGGACGTGACCGGAACAGTCTCGCCGCGTCGGGCTGAATGGACTCGCCCTCGAGCAAGTAGACATCGATTTCGTGCACCGCCGGTTCGATGCCGACATCGAAGCTAGCCAGCTTGCGCAACATCCGAGGTGGCAGACGAGAGTAGATACTGACCGGCTCCCCTCGGCGGCCACGCGAGGCAACGCTTCGATCGGGCCGCCACCATTTCTTCTCTTGTGGTCCGGCCCAGAACGTGTAGGCATTGAATCGAAGTTTGTAGCGACCGGAGTCGGGGGCCTCAAACTCAGAGAAGCGGACCTCCAAAGGCTCGTAGCTTCCCGCGACCACTCCGAAGGCCTCCGCCTCACGTCGAGCAGGATCGTCCTTCGCAAGCGTTGCCGGTGCGGTTTCGTCGTTCAACACCTCCAAATCGGGCTCATGATCAAGCAGCGGAAACACGGCGCGTTCCGGGCTGCGATTGAACTGAGAATAGCGAAGTCTCCCGGCGTAGCTCGATTGGTCTCGGACGTAGTACCGTTTGGCCTTCGACTCCGGTGGTTCCACTTGTTTGACGGTCACCTCACGCAGCGCGCTTTCGGCTGCTGACAGGTAACGAGAGATCTGAACGTGCGAGGTATCGAGGGCGGTACCGACCTTGTCAAACAGATGGGCTTGCCCGTCGGCGGGAAGCTGTGTGCGGATTTGCAGCCAAGGTGTCGAAAGCAAGTCGCGGACAGTGTTCTCGTACTCGGTACGATTCATTCGTCGCCATATGGCACGTCCCTCGTTCCGTCGCCGACGGTCGATGATTGAGAGTGTTTCTGCTAGCGATTCCGAAAACTTGCGGCGCTGCTGCATCGGAAGCCCACCGTCGGGCGGCATCTCTCCAGCGACCACGCGATCATGAATGGCGACCCAAGTGTCAAAGGGATCGGATCCGTCGTCACGTGAAGGAACCGATGTCAGATCGAGGCCACCTTCGCGATCGGTCTCGTTATGGCAATCAACGCAGTGCTGCTGAAAAGCATTGGCGGATTGGGCTACGAGTTGATCCAGTGGTGGGACTGCATCAGGTTGGTCGGCCCGGCAGCGCGGCGCAAGTGCTGCGCACGCGAACGCGGCCAGCACGCTGCTGGCCAGAATGCTCGGTAGCCGAGTCTGGAGCATGAAATCGCAAGGGATAGGCGGGGCGCACAGTATACCAGAGCGAATGGATCGACGCCAATTTCGGGTGGTAGGCGTTCCGCGGGAACGGTAGCTGAACTTGCGTGAAGTTTCGGCCCTCAGCGGTGACGTCACGATGATCGTTTGCACTTTCGACAGTCTCCGCGGCTTTCGCCACGAATTGGGCGGTCGATTGGCGTCGCAGTGCGGATGCGGCTCGGTCTCAGGGAGTGAGCTGTCGACAGCGTAGCCAGCCTTCTCGGAAGGCTGGGCTGGAACTGTGTGGGCAATCGGTCCGCTGGTACGCTCGGCGGTCGCAGCGTTGGTCTTTGAGTAGCGCTACGATCGCGGAATGATCGGCGACCACGTCGTCAGCGCGTGATGACACGATGATCGTTTGCACCTTCGAAAACCTCCGCGGCTGCCGCGACGAATCGGGCGGTCGATCGGCGTCGCAGTGCGGATGCGGCTCGCGCTCACGGGGTCAGCCGCGACATTGCCGGAAGGCTGGGCTTGCACCGTTTGATTAGGAATCGATCTCGACGCGCTCGCCGTTGGCGTCTCGGCAATCCAGCTCCAAGTGCTCGGGGAACAGGCCTTCGCTTCCCAAAATTTGAACGGCCATGCTGCCTGCATCTTCCATCTCAGTGACCTCGCGGCGCTTCTTGTTGTTTAAGTGTGCCGCAACAAGATCGTTAACGCGAAGCGTGACGCGAACGATGTGATCGTTCTTGACCGCTAAGGCCAGCATGCGGACGACTTCCAGTGCCATGCTCTCGGGTGTCTTGACCAGTCCGCGACCGTCGCAACAGGGGCAGTCTTGATAGATACTGCGTTTCAGGCTGGGGCGAATTCGCTGGCGCGTCATCTCGACCAGCCCAAAGGGGCTGGTGCGCAAGATCTTGACCCGAGCACGGTCGCTTGCCATCGCGTCGCGAAGCGTACGCTCCAACTTGCGGCGATGACTCTCCTTTCGCATGTCGATGAAGTCGTTCACGATCACTCCACCCAGGTCGCGGAGGCGTAGTTGACGAGCGATCTCCTTGGCGGCGTCCATGTTCAGACGAAACGCGTTTTCCTCAGCCGAGTCGTTGCTGCGGAAGCTGCCGCTGTTGACGTCGATGGCCACCAAAGCTTCGGTCGGATCGATCACAATCGAGCCGCCATTGGGAAGGGGGACCTGACGCTGGTGGATTTTGGCGATCTCTTCTTCCAGCTTGTACTTGTGGAACAGCGGGTTGCGACCTTCGTAGAGTTTGAGCCGATCGGCGACTCGGGGCATGACCATCTTTAGGAAGTCACGCGCTTTGTTGTAGGCGTCCGGTTCGTCGATCAGGATCTGGTCGATGTCGTCGCTGAAAATGTCGCGAATGGTCCGAATGATCAGATCACTTTCTTCATACAGGCCACCCGGCTTGTCGATCTCGTTCATTCGCCGAACGATCGCTTTCCACAATCGCAGCAAGTACTCCAAGTCGCGTCCCAACTCGTCCTCGCTGCGACCTGCGCCGGCTGTGCGGACAATGAATCCCAAACCTTTGGGCGGGTTCAGCGAAAGCAGGCAGCGTTTCAAACGCTTGCGGTCATCCTCGTCTTCGATTTTGCGACTGACTCCAACACGCCCCAGTGCAGGCATCAACACCAGGTAGCGGCCGGGGATCGAGATGTAAGTGCTCAGCGTAGGGCCCTTTGTCCCAATGCCTTCTTTGATGACTTGCACCAAGACTTCGTCACCGCGACGAAAGATCTCTTGGATCGGCGGCTTGACGCGTGGGCGACCGCCCTTGAAAACGCGTTTGCTGCCACGCCCCGACTCGCGAGCCCGTTTGGCTGCCGCCTCCGCCATCTCGTCGGACTCCCGCATGATTTCTTCCGGGTCGTAGCCGCCCTGGCGAAAGTACTGGGGTTCGACGTCGCTGATGTGCAGGAAGCCATTGCGTCCGACGCCAAAGTCCACGAACGCAGCCTGAATGCTGGGTTCCAGGTTGACGATCTTGCCTCGGTAGATGTTGCCGGCAAATGCTTCGATGCTGGCGCGTTCCATGTAGAGTTCATCCAGCCGCCCGTTTTCCAGGATTGCAATTCGGCTTTCCTCGGGCTGGAGAACATTGATCAACATTTCCTTTTTCACGATAAGCACCTCTTCGGTGTTGGGCCGGCTTGGTACCAAAGGCAAACGCTCGGGTATGGACGCCGACTGGTCAGTGTTTTGTGGGGGCAGGCCGTGTCGCGCGGCAGCGACGCCGACGCTAAGACGCGGGGTCGGGCGCGATCGCGATCTGCTGGGGGTCGTTGGTTTCGTATTCTTGTTTCAAATGGACGGTGTGCCGGACGATCAAGGCGCCTTGAGCGATCCAATCATCGATTCCCAGTAGCCTCAAGATGTCTTCGGGCCGCAGGGACGCTCCCTCGGTGGCGTGCAAGGAAAGCCGTAGCACGTCACCGTCGATCCGTAGTTCCGGCACGTGAGAAGCAATGTCGACGGTCACGTCTTTCTTCTTGCGTTGGATCGTGACCTTTCCGCTGCCGAGGAGTTTCCCAATCGCGTCGTCGACTCCTGATCGATCGGCGGAGGGCGGGATCGAGATCGTGAAGTCGCCTTGTTGCAGCTGTGCCTTGGGGAGACCTTCTGGGATTCGCTTGACCGACTTGATTGTCAGTCCGGGCTGCCTGTCGTCGATGATCGTCTTCAGCAAGTCATCAGGCGCGACGTCTTCATTCAGGTCGATCTCGACGACTTCGTCGAGGCCCTCGACACCCAAGGCCAGGGCAGAGGGGAATCCGATCCGAGGCTTGGGGTGAAAACCTTCGGTCATCGAAAACGGCAGTCCAACCCGACGTCCGA
>JBCCUO010000288.1:0-5664 GCA_039196805.1 Planctomycetota bacterium
CGCGCTGGTTGATGTAGTCGGGATCCTGAAGGTTGACCGGAGCGGTCAAGTTGCCGAATCGACGACTCCGATTTCCCAGCAACCCTTTTTGCTTTAGCATCGCAGCGACGACGGGTTGGGCGGCCGCGTTGGCCCAGATTCTCTCGCGGACCAGCTTCCGATAGACCGCGTTGGCGCGACCAAACCCGAGCGCCCACGCCATTTTGATCGTCGAGGTGTCGGGAGTTTGGTAGTTGGGGTACTGTCTCATCGGGCCGGCGAACCAGCGGTCCATCAGCGCCGCACCGTTGTTCCAGTGCTTGTGCCGCATGATGTTGGGAATGTTGGTCAACGTAAGCGACATAACGTGGCTCCGGGAACGAGCGAACAGTGACCGAGAACACGGACCCCGCTGTACTCGTCACCGGTGGGAATTCGTTGCGTACTAAACCCGGATTTCCTGGTGTAAACACACTCCAGCTCGCCGGCGTGCTGTGGCTAGGACGTTGCGACGACGAAGGAATTTGTCACTGTTACTTTTTCGCCACCCGGGCTCATCCGTCTTCGCCCATTTGTCGTGAGCACATCGAATCCCCATTTCAGGATCTCATTCGGGCCATTCTGCTTGACGCGGTCAAACGGCTGGCTCTTCCCGTGTTCGATCAGGACTCTTCGCCACTGTGGCGAACCATTGATCAAGCGAGCGCCAAAGAAGCACAAGGCGAACGCGGCTTATCACTTTGCTTGGTACCTCTACTGCCCGACCTGTCGACGCATGTATCACGCGAATGAAGCAAGGGTCAGCGAAGCAAATAAGCTCTTGCTCAGCGATCCTTGATTCAAAGCAACGGGTTGACTAGTCGGCCAACGAGACACGCCGTAGTTGACCCTCGACACCACCGACCACAGCCACACCAGAATCCGGATGAATCGCCAATGCGTAGGCCCAGCCACGGATTGCTTGAACTTCCTTCGTGACCACGACCGACAGGGGGTCGATCACCCGAACGCGTCCATCCTGACAGGCGGCTACGATCGACGAACCGTCAGGTGTCCAAGCGATGGAAAGTGGAATGGACGGTAACCTTACGAAACGAACCATTCTGCCAATGGTGGGTTGCCAAAAACGGACCGTCTTATCGTCGCTAGCGGATGCCACCATCGGCAGACCCTGTGAGTCAGGCCGCACGGCCAAGTCATGGACCGGAAGCGTGTGGATGGGCAGACCGTGAATGAGTTCAGCGGCATCTAGGTCCCAGACCCTGAGCGTCTGGTCGACACCTGCAGAAACCAGAGTCTCACCATTGGCAAGCACGACGACCGCGGTGACGCCACGTGAATGCCCTTTCAGCACGCCCCGCCCCGCGTTCGGCCTGAGTGTCCACTGTCGCACTTCATGGTCCAAGCTTCCCGACACCAGAGACTCTTCGCCAAGCCAGACGACCGAAGTGACCGTGTCACTGTGTCCGGTCAGCAGATGAAGGCGATCACCACCTGGCCAGGAAAGGATCTCGACCGTCCCATCTTCAGCAGGCGAACCACCACCCACGGCGACGCGTTTCCCGCTTGGGCTAAATGCGACGGCTGTGACGTTGACTGCCTTGATCTCCAGTGTTCGCAATGGCTCCAAATCGGGCCAGCGAAATTGGGTGACGCCTGCCTGCGACGTGGCCACCACCGATTCTCCGCCCGGCGTAAACGCCAGCGATGTGATTGGCGGATCAGCGGCAACAGCCTCCAATTCTGATGCCACACCCAGGGCGAACAGCCACAGCGCGCAGGTCAGAACGATCCCAATACCACTAGTCACGGCGTTGGTCATCCAACCAGCTCCGGCACGACACGGGCACCATCGGGCGCCGCGCGGACCGGCCGACCATCGCTAGTGTGCAGTTCCATGGCTGGATCGATACCCAGCAGGGTATAGATGGTCGACGCCAGGTCGGACGGAGTAACGGGGTTGTCCATCGGGTATTCCCCAAGGGGATCACTGGCGCCGATCACCTGGCCGCCAGGGATGCCGCCGCCGGCTAGCAGCACGCTAAAGACATTGGGCCAATGATCACGGCCACCACTCGAGTTGATCTTGGGCGTTCGACCAAACTCACCCATCACGATCACCAGCGTTTCTTCCAGCATGCCGCGATCACTAAGGTCCGTGACCAACGCCGTCACCGCGCGGTCCAACGCGACCAAGGGTGCGTTTCGGTCACCCGGGTACCTTTCCTTGAGCTTCAAAATGTCTTGGTGGGTGTCCCAGCCTCGGTTGTTGACCGTCACAAACGGAACACCACGCTCGACTAGGCGACGCGCCAACAAGCAACTCTGACCGATGTTGTTCCCCTGGTCGCGGCCGTAGCTTGCGCGAAGCTGGTTGGGTTCTTCGGACAGGTTGAAGGCCGCTTTGGCGCTGGGCGAAGCGATCAGGTCGTACGCTCGTTGCAGATCGGGATCACTGATACTGCTGGCAGCGGCGTCGCCCGCGCGAGAAAACTCGTCCAGCGCCGCGACGAAATCCCGACGGCGTCCCAATCGCTTCAGATCCAGCCCCTGATAGAAATCGAGGTCACGGACTTTGAAGTCGGGCCGGCTGGGATTCCCTCCCACCGCGAAAGGGCTGGTCGCGGGCGGTAAGAAACCTGAGCCGTTAACGTTATTGGTGAAGTTGGGCACGGCGATGTTCGGCGGCAATACGCCGGGACGCGACCTGACGTGCGCCAGCGTAGCGCCGAACGTGGGATACGCGAGTGCCGGCGTCGGTTTGTAACCCGTCAGCATGTAGTGAGAGCCAAAGTTGTGTTCGCCTAGTGGCGATGTCATCGACCGGACGACCGCCAGTTTGTCCATGATCTGGGCTGTCCGAGGTAGGCACTCGCCAATCCGTACGCCGGAAAGGTTCGTTGGAATTGTGGCCAACGGACCACGTACCTCTTCGGGCGCCTCCGGTTTGGGATCGAACGACTCTAAGTGGCTTGGTCCGCCATCGAGCCAGATCAGGATGCACGACTTTGCCGTCGCGCCGTCTACCAGAGACGTGCCCGAAGACTCGGCGGCGATCAAACGCCGCATCCGGAACAGATCACCCAGTCCAAGACCCAGCGCCGTCAATCCACCAACGCGAACCAAGTCACGGCGTGTCACGCCATCACATCGTTTTGTATTCATGATTGGACTTCTTCCATTAGTGGTTCATGACAAACTCGTTGCAGGTCACCAGGCTCCACACGAAGTCTTCCCAGAAGGATTGACTGTGTGTTGGTGTCTCGTTTCGAGAGTACTGATCGTTCCAAAACGTGCGCTCGGTCTCAGTTGGCTTGCGGGACAGGGCCGCCAAGTAGAACTCATCCTGGATCGCTTCCGGCGAATTCTGCCCAGCAATCAACTTGGTGAGCCGACCGCCCGGGGCCGCGATGCGTGCGTTCAGCAAGGCACCGTTGAATAGGTGCAGTTTCTGAGGAAGGCCGCCGGTTGCACTGGAGTCGGATTCGCACGATTCTTGACGCCCGCAACGCCCCAAGACGTCGAGGGACTGCGATGGAGTCTTGGGGCTGATCAAAGCGACCGCTCGCGTCCCCATCGGCCTCGTGCCATAGGTCTCCGCCACACCAAGCACGTCGGTGATGGCATCGGCCAAGACTTCAGGTTCGAGACGCCGTTTGATCGCATGCGAGTAGAAGCGGTCGTCGTCTTTGTTGTCGGGGACCGCTTTTGCGCTGCGTGCGTACGCTTGGCTGTTGACGATCTGCTTCAACAGCGGTCTGAATTGATATCCATTCGTGACAAAGTCCTCGGCAAGCCGACTGAGCAACTGAGGGTGCGTCGCAGGGTTGGTGTCTCGAAAGTCATCCACGGGCTCGACCAGTCCGCGTCCCATGGTCGCTTTCCAAAGTCGGTTGACGGTCGCTTTGGCAAAGTAAGGGTTGGATGGATCGGTCAACCAATCGGCAAACGCTTGGCGTCCATCGGCAATCTCTTGCGGCAGAAAGTTTTCGCCCGGAATTCGTGGCGTCGCGGCCGTAAGCGTTCGGGGATGAATCACCTCGCCCGATGACTTGAGACCAATCACACGCCCCGATTCAATCTTGGCGAAGATGGCTGCCAACCCGTGGTAGTCGTCTTGTGTCCAACGGTCCAACGGATGATTGTGGCAGTTGGCGCATCGCAGCCGGCTGCCCATGAATAGCTCGCTAACAAATTCCGCTTGCTCACGCGGTCCTTGGACCGTGCGGTAGAAATTGGCCGGTCCAGATTCGTAGGCGTCGCCGGATGCCAACAGGACCTGCCTGGCAATGGTGTCGTAACCGACGTCATCGCGAATCTGATCGGCAAGCCAGCCGTGGTACGTTGTCATCCCAACATCGTCGATATCGTCGCGACCGGGTGGACGAATACGCAGCCACTTGGACAGCCGGTGAGTCCAGAATTCGGCATAGGCCTCTGTCTGCAACAAGCGGTCGACCAGTTCGGATCGCTTTGCTGGCGATGGGTTGTTCAAGAATGCTTTGGCCTGATCTACCGTTGGTAACCGTCCGGTCAAGTCCAGCGAAACACGTCGCAGGTAGGTGTTGTCATCCGTTGCACCTGAGATGGAGAGCCCGAGTATCTGCAGGGAGGAGGCGATTTCAGTATCAATCACCCCCTGGGGCGAATCGCTTGGCGAATACTCGAAATCATTGATTGGAACCAGGATTTCGATGGGGACGACCTGATTCAGAAATCTTGACACGACGATGTGACGTCCCGTGCGTCGCGGAGTCGCGATTGCCGATTGCAAATCAATTTGAACGGCCGACTCATCCTCCGCCTTAAAGACCGTTGTCGCCGTCACGTCCCGTCGGTAGCCGTCGTCGTAGTGGGCGATCGCGGAAAGGGCAAAAGCGTCACCGACTTTCGCGGCAACGTGGCGTTTCGGTGATACTTCCAGTCGCGTCAGTTTTCGAGCTGATTCGTGTCGGGCACCATTGCCGATCCAGTCCACCAGCAGAGCCGCATTGGCATCATCATGTTCGATCAGTTGGCCACCACCGTGTTCCAACGCTTCCATCGGTTTGAGGACCAGCAGGCTCTGCTCGGGCCGCGAGAGATTCACCCGCCGTCCGCGTAGCTGACGCACGATCGCTTGATGGTCGGCATCGGGGTTGCCGCCATACAGGGACAACTTGAAACCGCCGCGGCCGATCGCCGCCCCATGACAGGCCCCCGCATTGCAACCGAGTTTGGTGAAGACGGGAATCAAGTCATTGGTGAAGTCGACCGGTTCCGCATGCAGACGCAATCCAAAGGACAGCAGGATCAGCCCAGCCAAGCTGGTCGGTGGTAGCAAGTTCCCAATCATTGGTATGGCAAAACAAGGTTCTCGGAGTCAGGGAGCGACGACGGTCAACTAGGTGTTGAAGCAATCACTTCATCATTTTTGATGCTCCCGTCTTTGAGCCGTCTTGCAACCAAGTCAAAACGGTCTTGTGGTCGGCTTCGACTAGGTCCGCAAGCGCGCCGATCACGTGAGGGTCGGTGTAGAGCATTGGTTGGACCATCGACAGGTTGTGTATGACCTGTCCATCCTTTGCGAAGAGCATGGTGAGTGCCACGTTGCGGTTCAGACCGTAGCTGCCTGGACCTTCGCGACCATCGGGGCTGACGGCCAACTGGTAGGCTTCGGGTAGCGTTCCGGCGTAGCCATCGTAC
>JBCCUO010000289.1:0-5611 GCA_039196805.1 Planctomycetota bacterium
CTCGCCGCTGCTGCGGTGGCCGTACTTGCGGATGCGTTCGTAGGCGTACCTCTCCAAACAGCGAGCCTCAGAGCGGCCGTTCTTCCTCTACTTCCCGTGGACGTCACCGCACGCGCCGATCGTCCCGACCAGAGAGTGGCAGGGCAAAACCGACGCGGGCGGCTACGGTGACTTCATGGCGCAGAGCGACTGGACCGCGGGGCAGGTATTGCAGGCGCTCGACGACAACGGCCTGCGCGACAACACCATCGTCATCTTCACCGCCGACAACGGACCGGAGAGGTACGCCTACGAACGCATCCGCAAGTACGGCCACCGCAGCAGCGGCGAGCTGCGTGGCCTCAAGCGCGACATCTGGGAGGGGGGACACCGGGTGCCCTTCATCGTGCGCTGGCCGGGGGTGGTGGAGCCCGGCCGGGTGGACGACTCGCTGGTGAGCCAGATCGACCTGATGGCGACGATCGCCGCAGTCGTCATTGGAGTGCTGGTATTGGGGCCGCCGATACTTGGTCTGTTGGGATGGCTGGGTTGAGCGACCACATTGTTCGTAGCGAAACTCGCAGAGATTTTCGGCGTGTTGGGTGTCGCGTAACTGCGACTTTGTCCCAGGCTTTCAAAGACGACCGCTTCGCGGTTCTGAAAGCGGCGGCCTAGGGCCTGGCCTTCGGAAAAAGCCGGCTACTCTGTCGAAAGACCACTCCGTGGTCCCGATCCGTATCCGCAGCACAGCGAATCAGCTGGCCTATTTGTAGCGGAAGCCGCGGAGGCTTTCGGGGGCGCGGCGAACATCGTGACGCAACCGGCTGAGGTCCGAAACTCTACGCGAGTTCCTCTACGGTTCCGGCGAGACGCATTGTCGAAAGTCCACTTCCGTGGTCTCGAGCCGACTCGCGCCGCAAAGCTTTTGAGCCGGGTCTTACGTAGCACACCTCTTCTGAGCCCGGCCCTCTGAGCAGGCGGGTTACTTTGTTGACAGGTTCACCGTCGGGTCAGGCTGAACTACACTGCCGTCTCCCACCCTGGTCCTTCGACCCACCCCTATCGGACTGTTATGAGCAAAGCCAACCCCAACGGGCCGCTGATCATCTTTGGCCTGGTTGTGTTGCTGTTGATCCTGCATCAAGACAATTGGTTCTGGGAGGATGGGACGTTGGTCTTTGGCTTCATGCCGATTGGACTGTTTTGGCACGCGTGCATTTCCATCGCCGCCTCCTGCACTTGGTTTCTGGCGACGAAGATCGCTTGGCCGGTCGAGGAATCCGGTGGCGCAGCGGCTGACTCGACGACCGAACCTGGGGAGGCGAACTGATGGATCATCCCGGACTTCCGCAACTGATCATCATTCTGGTTTACCTGAGTCTGCTGCTAGGGCTGGGCCTGTTTTCCAGCCGCCTGTTTAAGGGCACCAAAGAAGACTATCAGGTCGCCAGCCATTCGATCGGGCCGTTCCTGCTGCTGATGAGCATGTTTGGAACGACGATGACCGCATTCGCGTTGGTGGGCAGTAGCGGCGAAGCTTTCAAAGAGGGTATCGGCGTCTACGGAATGCTTGCCAGCAGCAGCGGCATCATCCACTCGTTGTGCTTCTTTCTCATCGGCGTCAAGGTTTGGAAGCACGCTCGCAACAACGGCTACACCACGCAGATCGAGTTCTTTCGCGATCGCTTGGAAAGCGACTTCATCGGTTTGTTGTTGTTCCCGATCTTGGTCGGATTGATCATCCCGTACCTGTTGGTTGGTGTGATCAGCGGCGGAGCGGTGGTGCAGTCGCTGACGGCCGGTCTATCGACCGATTGGTTTCCGGTGCTGGTCGATGGTCAGCCCGATCGAGCTTTCCATGGCGGCATTCCGCCTTGGCTGGGTTCACTGGTGATCTGCGTCGTGGTCTTGATCTACGTCTTCTTTGGCGGCATGCGGGGGACGACTTGGGCCAACACCTTCCAGACGCTGGTGTTCATGGTCTTGGGCATCGTCACCTTCTACGTCATTGCCGAGCAACTGGGAAAGCAGAACGGATTGTTTGCGAACCTGAAGGCGCTTGCTGAATCGGTGCCAGAGGAGAAGATCACGCGGAGTGAAATGAGCAAGACGAAGTTCTTCACGTACTTGCTGATTCCACTGTCGGTCGGGATGTTCCCGCACTTGTTCCAACACTGGATGACGGCAAAGAGTGCGTCGACCTTCAAGCTGCCGGTGATCTGTCATCCCATCTTCATCATGATCGTGTGGGTGCCTTGCGTGTTGGTTGGCATCTGGGCCACTGGGAACCTGATTCCGTCTGTACCACCACTGCCAAGCAATCCGAACACGATCCTGCCTTTCTTGGTCAAAACACAAACAGGCAAGGTGCTGGGCGGCTTGCTGGCTGCAGGTATCTTGGCGGCGATCATGTCCAGTCTGGACAGTCAGTTCTTGTGCATCGGAACGATCTTTAGCAACGACGTCTTCGTTCACTACAAAGGCAAAGACAAGGTTTCGGACGCCCAGCAGGTTCTCAGCACCCGGATCTTCATCATTGGAATCGTGGCGATCACGTACCTGCTGAGTCTGGGAAATCCGACCAGTGTGTTTGCCTTGGGCGTGTGGTGCTTCAGTGGGTTTAGCGCGCTATTCCCCATCGTGGCGGCGGCGTTGTATTGGCGAGGCCTGACGGCTGCGGGTGCAATCAGTGGTATCTTTGCCGCGATCAGCAGCTGGTGTGTTCTGTTCTATTACGGACTGAAGACTCCAGGGGGACTACGGGCCTTCAAGCTGGAATTGCCGATCGGAGAGGAATCCTACGAGATCATGCCTGTCGTCGTGATGGTGGCCAGTTCGTTGGTCACGATGATCGTAGTGTCGCTGGTCACTCCCAAGCCGAGCGAAGAGACCCTGGAAAGGTTTTTCGCAAAGTAGATGACGCGGTGAGATCGTTCACGCGTAGGAACCAAGTACTAGCCGACGAGCTGCAGTTGGCTGGACTCATCCGGGTCCATGGCCGAAACGGGTTTCAGGAGCGATTCCGTTTGAGCGATCGGTCCGCCATGATCCATGTCGAAGAGATCGAGTGAACCATCGTCGTACTCGATCAGGGCGGTGCTGTTTTCGACCCAATCACCGAGGTTGACGTAGAGCACGTTCTGCACCAGTTTCATCAGCGGCATGTGAATGTGCCCGCAGACGACGGCGTTGCAGTCCTGTTCCTTCGCGTAGTCGATTACCCGCTGCTCGAAGCCACCGACAAACTGCACGACCTTCTTGGTGCGTTCTTTGATTCCCTGGCTGATTCGCTTGCGTTGACGTCCCAATCGCATGAGCAAGCGGTTGATCCAGTAATCCAGCCGCAGAATCAGCTCGTAGCCGACGTTGCCAACCAGCGACAACCATTTGGCCGTTTGGTCGATGTTGTCGAACAGATCGCCGTGAAGGATGATGAAGCGACGCTGGTCAGCGGTCTCGTGGACAAACTCGTTTTGGATGTTCACCCATTCGTTGTTCAACAAAAAACGCCGGAGAAACTCGTCGTGATTCCCCGGCGTCAGGCGAATTTGTGTGCCCTCATTTGCCATCTCGACCAGTCGGTCGAACAGACGGTTGTAGGTCTCATTCCAGTACCACTTTCGCCTCAGCTGCCATCCGTCGACGATGTCACCGACCAAGTACAGGTATTCCGGCGAGTGGCTTTGCAGAAACTCGAGCAGTAACTCAGCTCTCGCGAATTTGCTTCCCAAGTGCAGGTCGCTGATGAAGAGCGAGCGAACCTCACGTTCCATCGTTGAGGTGTGATCGGTTGACACCGTTGACTCCCGCGTGGGTCGGATTTTGAGCGTGCGCACCTTACCTGGTGGGATGGTCGACTCGGGTAATGAACTTCGTGCGTCGCTGGCAATGAATAGTTCGCGAATTCCACCAGCTCGTTGCATCGGAGGGCATGCCGTGGTAGGCAAATCGATGCGTCAGTATTTAATCGGTCGAAAATGATGAGCGAATCTTCACATTCAGACACTCGCGGTGCCAATCCGTACCAAAGCCCCATCGGCAGTGGGGAAGACTCCGGGCCGGTATCGTTGGCCCAGCAAAAGCCCCTGACGAGCATTGAATGCCGTCGATTGCATCGTGGAGTGCGTCAAGTAGCGATCGCCGCCTTGGTCATCTCTTTAGCGATGGCGGGTATGCCGATTGGCTGGATGGCATTCAGGCTCAGTGGGCACACGTCGGAGAGCTTTGCGGTTTGGCTTCGTGGGTTGGCGCCGCTGCTCGGCTGCCTGGTTGGACTAGCGGTGATTCTGTTCCCCTACGGTTTGTATTTGATCCACCGCGTTCCGGGACCTCATTGTCGCGCGACCGTGGTCGCCGGCATCTTGCTTGCCTTTGCCGGCCTGGGACTGGCGGCGACCACGGGAGCGCTACTTTCCGGCCGTGCGATCATCGGGCTTTTCGCCCTCTTCGCCGCATCCAGTCTGGCGATGTTCTTGATGGCCTGTGCTGTGACCGTCGTCTCGTTTCGGCTGATCGCAGCGCGATTGTCTGCCTTGTCGGCTACCACGTGGCTGGACACCAGCGTGATCCTTCTCGCCTCTTGCGGCGCCTGCGTTTCGCTGACGGCACTGCGTGCACTTCCCCAATCGTGGGATGCGTCGGCTGTCATCACAATTGCCTTTGCGGCCGCTACAACCGCCTCGGTTGCTATCTTGATCGGACTCCATCGGACCGCTCAGCGGCTCCGGATGCTTGCGTCGCTGACCAGCTAGGCAAAGGTCGATCACTAAGTCGCCAATCACGCCGTGATCATAGCGCTGTCCGAAAAAACGCTACGATCGGCGGAGCGGTCGGCGACTTGCCATGGTCGACGCTCCGCTCCGCGTTTATGGATGCGAGATCAAGTCGTTCGAAACGAACTCGTTCTACTTGGGCTTCACAGCGATCCGCTTGGCCTTGGCCTCCTCGCCTTTGGGAACCGTCACGGTGATTACTCCGTTGTCCGCATCCGCGGACACGTTGTCGGCGTCCGTTCCCGCGGGCAGCGCAATGCTGCGGTAGAAAGAACCATAGCGTCGTTCGATGCGATGCTGGGCCTTGTCTTTCGTTTCCTTTTCCTCCTTGCGTTCCCCCTGAATCGTTAAGCGATCGTTGGTCACGCTGATGTCAACGTCCTCCGGCTTGATTCCCGGCAAATCCACTTTGATCTCATAGGCCTTGTCGGTCTCCGCAACGTCGACGCTT
The DNA here is from genome assembly GCA_039196805.1 of Planctomycetota bacterium. Lineage (GTDB taxonomy): Bacteria > Planctomycetota > Planctomycetia > Pirellulales > Pirellulaceae > JBCCUO01. The sequence goes on from JBCCUO010000289.1 coordinate 5,203, forward strand.
GGTTTCCAGTCACCGGCGAACGAGGCCTCCATTTCGTCATCACCGTCCCAGAAGTTTCTGAGCACGCTCTCAAAGTCATCACGCAATCGGTCGATCGTCGAGGGAACCGTCGGCCGAGTTCGAGTTAAAAGTCCCATCACTTTCTCCTTCATCGTATTGAAAGGCTTCGTTGTCTCCGCCGAACCCGTACATCGGAGTCTCGGCAATGTCATTGGCACCAACGCGCTCGATTGAGCGGGGTGTCGTCGCGAAATCGGAAAACGCAAAGCGCGTGCCGACGGTTAGCCTCGCTAGGAGTCGATCCACAGGCCATGCACGAAACGATGTTGCGTTCGAAATGCGTTGCAGCATGATGGCGATCGGGTGTGCGTCCGTGATCAGACGCGTGACAGGGCGATCATCATTCGGA
>JBCCUO010000290.1:0-5610 GCA_039196805.1 Planctomycetota bacterium
CGCCCATCAGATCTCGAATTCCAAAGCGGACATGACGGTCGGGGATGACTGCGGAAGCGTGCGTGCGACTCCCCAGTCGCAACCCCAACAGCCAAGCCACCGCAGCAAACGCCAACATGAGAACAAGCCACTGACCGAATAGGCTGGCTCCAAAAATTGGGACGATGCTCGCCGGCCCGCCGTGTATCACGACATTCGTCCAGATCGCTACGCCAAGGGAGAGCATCCAGAGCATTGCCCCCGGTAGCCTAAGCCTGAGCGTCCCCGGACCAAACGTTGCCCAGGCAGCCGACAACGTCGTGTGGGAAAAGAACGAGCCCAAAAAAAAGCCAAGAGTCACATACTCTAGCCACCCGCTTGAGGGTGTCGGATCCATGACCGCCAGCACGACGACATGGATGAGTAACGAGAATCCCGAGGCAGCTAGCCGGATTGGAATCGGTCTCAAACCCAATGGTTGCCCCCCGAGTGATTACTCCTGCCCCGAGCCACCCTTTCGTGGAACGGTTCAGGAAAAGCGTGCCCCAGACTGGGGCTGTAACTCAACGTAATGTAGTGGCTAGCCGGTGTTGTCGCACGCTTTCTGTCAGCTCCACGCGTAGATGCACTCAAACGCGGCTGCGTTTACGTTATGACTTGTCAAATGCCACAACGACAGCGAACCCATGGATCTGGACTCGTTTCGTTCGCACAGGAAATGACGGATTTAGCCTCTCCGTTGTCCGCAGCACTCTTGTTGCAAAAAAGTTTTGCACTCCCAGTCGATCCAACACGCTCTAGGGGTGTTCACCAATGATTCCGCTGTCCCCGCAAGCATGTGTCCACCGAGATCACGGAGCTACTGAGTCGACTGGCCGGCGGTGATCGACGCGCTGCCGATGAGCTGACGCCGTTGGTCTACGGCCAATTGAGGGCGATCGCAAGTCGGTTATTGGGCGACGAAGATGCTCGGCAATTCGACGCGACCGAGATCGTCCACGAGGCCTACCTGCGGCTGCTCGGTGATTCGCCGATCCAGTGGAGAGACCGAGCCCACTTTTTCGCGACTGCTTCGATGGCGATTCGACGTTTACTGGTCGATGAGGCGCGCAAACGAAGCACGCGAAAGCGCGGGGGCGGCGCCGAGCGTGTTGATTTGCAAATTGTAAGTACGTCCGATCCTGATCGGTCGATCGACTTGATCGCACTCGATGATGCGCTCCGGAATCTTAGTGAACTCAGTCCCCGCCAAGCGGCTCTCGTCGAGCTGCGATTCTTTGGCGGACTGACCCAAGATGAAGCCGCCGAGACGCTCGGCGTCTCCAAACGCACCGTCGCTGGCGACTGGGCGATGGCGCGAGCCTGGCTTCATCGCGAACTGAGTGAATAGGATCGAGAAGAGCAATGCCAACAAGAACTCTAATCCCAATGATCGCCTTGGCCATGACCATCGTTGGGCGTTCTCCAGCCGCCGACACCTGGTATCGATACGGAGGAGACCACGGTGATTTCTCCGTCGACGGTGATTTAGTTCAACTGCAGCCATCAGCCAGCTGGCAGGTCGAGCTGGGCCGCGGACGCTCGGGGATCGTGTGTGATACCGAGGCTTTGTACGTCACGTATCTCAAGCCCTGGACCGAAGTGCAGTCGCAGATGGCGACTGAAGATCGTCCACACGTACAAGTCACGGCAGCGCTCGGTCGAAGTGATGGCCGAGTGATGTGGCAACGCGAACAGCCGTTTCGATACCGCGATCGCCAACAAACCTTTGGCGGACGAGATCGCGCTCCCCAAGCCACGCCGCTATTAGTTGATCTTGACCAAGACAGGAAATTGATCGTCACCATCAGTTTTGGCGGAGACTTGACGGTTCGCGACCGTCGCACCGGTGACCAACAATGGTCCGTCGATCTGGTCGAACGCTTCGACGCTGCTCCGGTGGCGTTCGGCTATTCGGCTAGCCCCATTCTGGTCGAGGGCCAATTGATCGTCTTTGCCGGGGGCAAGTTAGGCGGTCTCGTTTCCTTCAGCCCCGCAAGTGGTGACATTCGCTGGAAGTTTCCCTGCGGTGAGGCCAGCTACGCGACCCCTGTGCATGCCAACATCCATGGCACCAAGCAGATCATCACCTGCACCCGAAATCGAATCCTCTCGGTGGATCTCGACGGACGACTCCTCTGGGAACGTCCCTTGCCCAAACCAGGACTGACGAATGTGCCGACGCCGTTGGTGCTGAACGACTCGATCATCCTCTCCGGGCAAGGAGTCGGGGGGACTCAGCGGCTACGAATCAGCCAGAACAAGGAAAGCAGTGACTGGCAGACGGAAGAGGTTTGGTTTTCAGATCAACCGTTCTTTTACTGCAACTGGTTGGTCAGTCGAGAATCCCTGATCGGCTGCACTGGAAACCTACTGGTGATGCTGGATCTGGATTCGGGCCAGACGATCGGGAAATGGCGCGGATTCGAAAACTGCAACGTCACTCGTTGCGGAGATCGAGTACTGGTCGTCCATGGTGCCGACAAGCTGACCAGCCTGATTCACGAAAAGGACGCGCTACGCGTCGAAGGTGCTTGGGAGTTGGGCGCGGGAAGATGCTGGACGCCGGCGACTTGGATCGATGAAATCGGGGTGATTCGAATCGACACCCGGCTGCTACAGATCCGACTCGCAGCCACGCCGCCAACGGGCGGATCTCCACTGGTGGCCGCAAAGACGGTTGAACGGCTCAAGATCCGGAGACCCGAGGAACGGAGGGCATCGATTGAATCGATCGCTGATCCCGTCGATGCGATTGTCAAGCGATACGAGGCAGATGGTCCTGACGCTGCCGTTGATCTCTACAACGAATTGCGAAAGCACTCGGACGCATTTGATACGATCGCTCGGCAGAGACTCGCTGATCTCGCTCGAAAACTCGGTCAGGAGGAGTTCGCTGATCGGATCCCTGGCGATGCTTTCGTCGACAACGCAAGCGAGCCGAATCGGAATTGGCTTCTTGAGTCGACACGTGTACTGAACGACGGGGAAGCATCCAGTCGTGTTGCCGAAAGTGGATTGACGTACTTGAGGTTTGCCATAGTCAACTTGAAATCCACGATTCAGGCTCAGGTGCGAGGTCCGGTAAAGCATCCGTTCGGGTACGGACTGCCACTCCGTACCGGTCAAGTGCGCAGAGAGAATTGGCCGGTCGGTACGCGACTGACTGATTCGTCTTCCGGGCGTCTGCTACTAGAAGTCGAGCCAAAACATGCGGGCCAACTCGTGGTGCTGCCGTGACGCCGGAGGAATACAATCGAATTCAGCGACTGTTTCTCCACGCACGTTCGCTGTCATCGACCGAACGTAACACGTGGTTGGAAGAGTTGGACGATCGCCGGATAGCGGAACAGGTCGAGTCACTGCTTGCGCACGACGGAGCGTCTGACTCACTCTTTGCGCAAAACAGCTCGAATCCGAGCACGTTAGGCACCGAAGATCGTACGCCAGCCGATCACGAATCGACTTCAACGGTTCCAGGACAGGCCGGAGCGTTTCATTTGTCCGATATTTTGGGCGAAGGCGGTTTTGGGACCGTCGTTCGAGGGCGGCAAAGTCAACCCGTTGAACGCGACGCAGCAATCAAGCTAATCAAACCTGGGATGGATTCGTCCGCGGTGCTGGCAAGATTCGACGCGGAACGAAAGACACTGGCGATGCTTCAACATCCGTCGATCGCAACCTTCTACGATGCAGGCGAGACGGATGCCGGAAGGCCGTATTTCGCGATGGAGTTGGTCGATGGCATTCCGATCGATCAATTCTGCGAGGATGAACACCTTTCACTGCGAGAACGGATCGCGTTGCTTGAGCAAACTTGTGAGGCGGTTCAACATGCCCATCGGAAAGGCGTTATCCATCGCGATCTCAAACCCTCGAATGTGTTGGCGTTCCGCGATGAACATGGGCGACCGCGCGTAAAAGTGATCGACTTTGGGGTTTCCAAAGCGCTTCAAACGGTTCGCGAAAGTGTCGACACCGATATGCCGCCTACGCTCACGATGCAGGGTCAAGTCCTTGGCACACTCGAGTACATGAGCCCAGAACAGGCAGCGCTCGATAGCAGTGATTTGGATATCCGCACCGACGTCTACTCGCTCGGCGCCTTGACCTACAAAGTGTTGACGGGGAAACCGCCGGTGTCTCGCTCGGATCTGCTATCGGCGGGATACTGGAAGATTCATCAATCGCTGCTGGAATCCCGTGTTACCCGTCCCAGCAAAGTCCGACAAAGCATTGCCATCGATTTGGACTGGGTCGTCCTGAAAGCGATTGCGAAAGACCGCGACCAACGCTATGCGACCGTGCTCGATCTTCAACGTGATCTGAGCCGAGCATCTCGCGCTGAGGCGGTCCAGGCTCGCCCGCCTTCGTTGATCTATTTGACCCGTGTCACCATCCGACGACATCGCTATGTGTGCATAGCAGCATCGATTGTGTTGGTCGCGATGCTGACTAGCGCGATCGCATCGGTTTGGGGATGGCAGACAGCGGAACGGGCCAGGGAAACAGCGGTCTTTGAACGTGCGCGAGCGGAGCAGTTGAGTGAATCGCTGTCGGAAACGCTCTACAGCAACCAGATCGAGGCGGCTTGGAATGCTGCGCGTCAGCGGAACGTCACCAAGACGCGTCAGATGCTTGACAGAACTCCGAGCCAGCTAAGGGGCTTCGAGTGGTCTCTGGTCGAGCAACAGATTCTGGACTCAGGTGCGAATCATCTTTCGACGCCAGCGAATGTCGCGTTGATGCAGATCGATACGCGTGAGGGCGGACTGATCGGCATCGCCGATGATGGCTCTGTACTAGCACGACTGGATGACCGACGCGAGATGCGAAAGGTCTGCCCGAGCAAATCTCGCGCTACGGCCATCGCGGTCGATGCACTTGGGCAATCGATTGTCGGCTACTACAACGGTCAACTTAAACGCTTCGACGACGAATACTTACCAGAGCAAACTGCTGCCTGGGCAACCCGTGGTGCGGTATACGACATTGCCGTCTCACCCAGCGGTACGATCGCAGTCTGCTTCGGCGACCAGGGGGTTTTGCTGTGCGAGCCAGATCAGTTAGAGGTCAAGGTTTCGTGGCAGGCGCCAACGCGCATGGCCGAACTGCACTTCTCTCCCGACTCCAAGCAGCTAGTCGGAACAGGGTTCGACGGCGCGGTCTACGTGTTCTCGCAACAGGAGTCTTCCCCACGCAAGCTCAGGCTCAGCGGCCGGCCATTGATGGGCAGCGTACTATCGTGGGCATGGCTTGATGACACTCACGCGGCGTTGCTAACCCAGTCAGCGATGACCGTGCTACAACTTGAACCGGGGAAGGCTGCCAAGATTGATGACACGATCGCGCTGGATCGTGACCAAGCGTGGACGATCGTTCGTGCAGCCAACCGCAGTCGTGTGCTGGTCGCCAGTCGACGTGGCAAGCTGCGGTGGATTGATTTCGACAAGCCTTCTGCCAAGGAGCTTTCCTTTCAGTTCGATGCCGCGATTCGTGACCTTCATCTGCAGCGCTCAAGCGACCAGGTCTGGATCGCCCTTGCCAATGGTGCGGTGGTTGCCGTGGATCAGGCACCGGAGCAAATCGAGC
>JBCCUO010000291.1:0-5589 GCA_039196805.1 Planctomycetota bacterium
CGCCCCAGCTCATCACTGAGCCTCGCCGTGGCACGACGCCACTTGCTGAGCAGTTCCACCATGTAGGCGGGGATGCGAATCGTTTTCGCGCTGTTGATCAGAGCCCGCTTGATCGACTGCTTGATCCAATAACTTGCGTAGGTGCTGAAGCGAGTTCCCACGTTCGGGTCGAACCCTTCGACGGCACGCAAGAGCCCCAGGTTTCCTTCCTCAATCAGGTCTTGCAGACCCAGTCCTTTCCCCGTGTACCCTCGCGCGATGTTGACGACCAGCCGCAAGTTCGCTCGCACCATGCGATCGCGTGCCATCACGTCGCCGTCGGCGATCTGAGCAGCAAGCTGCAATTCCTCGTCGGCCGAGAGCAACGCCGTTTCGTTGATCTCGCGAAGATACGTTTCCAGCGGGGACTGCGCCGCGTCGCTGCGCCGAGGAGAACGCTTGCTACGCTTCATCGCCTCTCGCGACTCGGACAATTCGGCGGCGTCTGCGTCGGTGGGCGATTCGATCTGCGACATGAACGGATCTCTAACGGCTGTGCGTTGGCAGGCGACTTCGAGGGAGGCCGATCGAACAAAGGGAAGCACCGGCGGATGGATGGCCCGTGAATCGCATTCCGCGAATCAACAAGGAACCGGTGGGTCTGATCGGTCGAAGAAGCCAACCGTTCGCAGGGAGGTGAACGGGTTGCGTACACCTGTGATCGGCGCCGAATCACAAGAACTGCAGGTTAGGCGAAAAGGATGCGAGTGCACCGCTGACGACGATCATGACGGATCGAACGAGGATTCCGGCCCGCTATCTGCGGCTGACTCGGCGACGTTCCGATTCCTTCAGCAGCGTCTTCCGTAGCCGAATGTTCTCAGGAGTCACCTCGACGACCTCGTCGTCCTCGATGTACTCCAGCGCCGCCTCCAATGACAGTTGACGGGGCGGTTTCAAGATCACGTTCTCGTCGCTGCCGGACGCCCGCATGTTCGTCAACTTCTTTTCGCGACATGGATTGACCACCATGTCGTTGTCCCTTGCGTTTTCGCCGACGATCATCCCTTCGTACACTTCCGTGCCAGGCGCGACCAACAGTTCGCTTCGGTCCTGAAGTGCAAACAGTGCAAACGGCATCGATTTGCCACTCACATTGGAAACCAGCACCCCGTTAGCCCGCTTGGGCACTTCGCCTTCCACCGGACGATAGCTTTCGAAGCGATGGTGCATGATGTCAGTTCCGCGCGTGGCATTAAGCAGCCGGGTTCGCAATCCAATCAGGCCACGAGACGGAATCAAAAAACGCAGCAGGCTGTAGTCGCCGCGCTGTTGCATCTCTTCCATGTTGCCACGCCGGTGGCCTACCAGTTCCATCACCGGTCCCATCGAATCGGTCGGTACTTCGACGCGAAGCGTCTCGTAGGGTTCATGCTTCTTGCCGTCGATGTCGCGGAAGATGACCCGCGGCTTGCCGACACTTAACTCATAACCCTCGCGACGCATCGTCTCGATCAATACAGCCAAGTGCAACACGCCGCGACCGCGGACTGCGTAGGCCTCAGTGCCTTCGATCATCTCGACACGCAGCGCAACGTTTCGCTCCAGTTCCTTCTCCAGCCGAGCCTTTAACTGGCGGGTGGTGACGTATTTGCCTTCACGTCCGACCATGGGCGACGAGTTGACACTGAAGACCATTTCCAACGTTGGTTCGTCGACCGTCAGTCGTGGAAGCGCATTGTCCGAGTCAATGCCGCTGATGGTGTCGCCAATCTCCACGTTGGCAAGTCCTTCGATTGCAACGATCTCGCCCGCCTTGGCGGTTATTGCGGGCGTTCGGCCCAAGTTGTCGAACGTGTACAGACCTGCGATCTTCTCTTTGCGAACGCCATCCCGGCCGTGCAAATCAATCGTTTGACCTGCCGCGACCTGCCCGGCCTGAACCCGTCCGACGGCGATTCGTCCCACGTATTCGGACCAGTCCAACGTGGTGACCATCATCTGCAAATCCTTGTCCGCATCGACGTCAGGACCAGGCAAGTGATCGATGATCAAATCCAACAGCGGACGCATGTCCTCCGTTGTGACAGCAGGGTCTGTGGTGGCGAAACCATTCTTTGCACTGGTGAAGACGAAGGCGACCTGGTCCAGCTGCTCTTCCCCGCCAAGATCGGCTAGCAACTCCAAGGCCTCATCGAGTGCCTCCGAGGGGCGGCCATCGGGACGATCGACTTTGTTGACCACCACAATCGGCTGCACGCCGCTGGACAAAGCCTTTTCCAACACAAAACGCGTTTGGGGCATCGGCCCCTCGGCTGCGTCCACCAACAGCAAACAGCCATCGGCCATTTTCACCACACGCTCCACCTCGCCGCCAAAGTCGGCGTGGCCTGGTGTGTCAATCAGGTTGATTTTCACGCCGCGATAGGGGATCGCGATGTTCTTGGACAAGATCGTAATGCCGCGTTCACGCTCCAGGTCCCCCGAATCGAGGATCCGTTCCCCCTGCAATTCGGCGTCGCGAAACTGGCCGCTCTGTCGCAACATGCAGTCGACGAGAGTCGTTTTGCCATGATCGACATGAGCAATGATGACAACGTTTCGGATATCGTTTCGGCGCAACGGGGAGTCCGTTCCAAGTTCAGAGGACGGGTCGAGACTCAAGAGCGAAACGATTCGTTCCAGGCCGTCGCGACCACAACTGCGCGAAATCGTGGGCAACGAAGGAATATTCGACAAGCCGTGCAACGCCGGACTTTGCTGGGTTTGTCCGACGAGCGGGCTCATTAACCAATCGATGCACCTGACACGGGCATTCTGGCGTCCTTATGGGCTCCGTACGGCGGACTGGGAGCCTTACGGGGATCGGCGAAATTCGTTTGACGACTTAACGCGATCGTGGGCGCTAGTCGATGCGTCATACTTCCACGGGTCTGGCGTTGTCACTCCCGCGACGCTGTGCCATATTCCCCACTCACCCGACATCGATTCATGCCCACGGTCGCCCAAGAGGTCGTGGGCATCAAACCGATTTGACTTTGTGAATTTTTTCACAAAGTCGCCCAAGGCGGTTCCCTGAGGGGAAGAAACGGTCACGGCGCGGAGATCGTGTTGTGACTGACCGAAGCCGGGTTTCGTTGGCGCCATCACTGGACCGGCGCCTTCCTAGGCTTGCGTTTCAAAGAATCCTGAAATGACAACGATCAAAAAGGGGTTGGATCTTCCAATCACCGGTTGTCCCGAGCAACACATCGACGTGGCCGCGGCTGTCACGCGGGTGGCGCTGCTTGGTGATGATTACATTGGCATGAAGCCGACCATGTTGGTCGCCGTTGGTGACCAAGTGCAGCTGGGCCAGCCCGTCTTTGAGGACAAGAAGACGCCTGGTGTCACGTTCACCGCACCGGCATCCGGCAAGGTGATTGAGATCAATCGCGGCGAAAAGCGAAAGTTCGAATCGCTGGTCGTCGAGGTCGATGGGGATGACCGGGTCGAGTTCACCGACGCGAAAGGTGCCGATCCCATCGCGATGGGACGTGACGCTCTGACTGAACAGCTGCGAATCAGCGGGCTTTGGACCGCCTTGAGAACTCGCCCTTACGGCCGAGTCCCGGCCGTCGACTCGACGCCTCATTCGATCTTCGTCCAGGCGATGGACACGAATCCTTTGTCTGCTGATCCGGCCATCGTGATGGCCGATCGCAAGGATCAGTTTTCTCTTGGCCTGACCGCTCTGACTCAACTGACGGACGGTCCGGTTTACGTCTGTAAGGGTCAGCAAGCGGAGATTCCGGGTGCGGGGATTGATCGCGTTCACGTCGAGACGTTCGCCGGCCCTCATCCGGCTGGCCTGGTCGGAACCCACATCCACTTCTTGGACCCTGTTGGGCCGACCAAGACGGTTTGGTACATCGGTTACCAAGACGTCATGGCGATCGGTTCCTTTCTACAGACCGGGACATTGGACACACGCCGCGTTGTGGCGTTCGCCGGGCCGGCCGTTAAGCAACCCCGGTTGATCGAAACGCGTCAGGGTGCAGCGATCGACCAGCTGATCGAGGGCGAGATCGCCGAGGACATTAAGATTCGCGCCATTTCCGGATCGGTGCTCTGCGGACGGACGGCCAATGGCGTGACCGGGTACGTGGGCCGATATGCCAATCAGGTTTCGGTGCTGGAAGAGGGCGACGAGCGGGAGTTTCTGGGCTGGCAGAAGCCGGGTCTGGACAAGTATTCGGTCACGCGAGTGTTTGCTTCCGCGATGTTGCCCGACAAAAAGTTTGGTTTCACGACCAGCACTGGCGGAAGCGTCCGCGCGATGGTTCCGCTGGGCACTTACGAAAAAGTGATGCCGCTGGACATTTTGCCCACACAACTGCTGCGAGCATTGATTGTTCGCGACACCGACCAGGCCCAGCAATTGGGCGCCCTGGAGCTGGAAGAGGAAGACTTGGCCCTGTGCACTTTCGTATGCCCAGGCAAGTATGAATACGGCTCCTTGCTGCGAGATAACCTGACGACGATTGAACGAGAAGGTTAGAAGATGAAAGCATTGAGAAACGCCTTGGATAAGGTGCATCCCCTGTTTGCGAAGGGGGGCATTTTGCAGATGGCGTACCCGATGTACGAAGCATTGGATACGTTTCTGTACACGCCGGGCGAGACGACGCACGGATTGACCCATGTGCGGGACAACATCGACCTGAAGCGGATGATGATCACGGTCGTCTTCGCTTTGGTGCCGGTGACGATCTTTGGCATGTGGAATGTCGGGCACAACGCCAACGCTGCGGTCGAGGCGATGGCAGCGGCCGGGATGGAACAGGACCAGGATTGGCACTACACCGTCTATGAGGCAATTGGCTTCACCGCCAACTCCAGCGATCACGTCGGTAACTTCGTCCTTGGTGCGTTGCACTTCCTGCCAATCTACATCGTCTGCATGTTTGTCGGCGGGCATGTTGAATTGGTCTTCAGTGTTCTTCGCGGGCACGAGATCAACGAAGGCTTCCTGGTCACCGGCCTGCTTTTCCCGCTTACACTGCCGCCGAACATCCCCCTTTGGCAAGTCGCACTGGGGATTGCCTTTGGAGTGATCGTGGCCAAAGAGGTCTTTGGCGGGACTGGACGAAACTTTCTGAATGTCGCTCTGACCAGTCGAGCCTTCTTGTACTTCGCCTACGCCGGGCAGATCAGCGGCGACAAGGTGTGGACTGCCGTCGATGGCTACAGCGGCGCAACGGCACTTGGTCAGATGGCCAACGCCACGACCGAGGCCGAAGGCGGCGAGGGAGCGATTGCGTCGCTCGCGTCCATTCAGCACCCGTGGGGCGAGTCCTCGATTTCGCTCAGCCAAGCTTTTTTGGGCAACATCCAAGGTTGCTTCGGTGAGACCAGCACGCTGCTTTGCATCGTTGGTGCCGGGATCTTGATCGCGACCGGCATCGGATCGTGGACAATCATGGCCGGTGTCGTGGCGGGTGTGGCAGCAACGGCCACGTTATTGAATTTCGTTCCAAGCGAGACCAACGCGATGTTCGAAGTGCCATTTTGGTGGCACATGGCCGTCGGCGGCTTGGCCTTTGGGTTGGTCTTCATGGCGACCGACCC
>JBCCUO010000292.1:0-5585 GCA_039196805.1 Planctomycetota bacterium
CTGAAACACTGCGCGAGTCGAATCGGTCGGGTTGGCAAGCGACTGGGATCGCGAAAATGTGTGAAAGTCTTCGCGGCGATACTTCAACGTGACCGACTTTGCCTTGCGGCCGTGCCGACGAAGACGCCGAGACGTTTGCTCACTCAGGTGACTGACCACGGAACTCATCGAATCGATGTCCTCCAGATCGTAATGAAACGTTCGCTCGTGGCTGATCTGCTTCGCTTGGCGATCGGGGACAACCTGACGAGGGTCGATTGCGTTGGCTAACCGCCACAAGTGGTCTCCCCAAGAACCAAACTGACGCTGCAGATCGGTCTGCGGCACGACGCGCAAATCGGCAATCGTTTGGCATCCCATGCGATGCAACTTGGCCTGTCCAACACGTCCGACGCCCCACAGACGGCCGATCGGCAGAGGATCCAAAAACTCCTGCACGCGGTCGGGATCGACGACGCAAAACCCGTTCGGTTTCTCCAGATCGCTGGCGATCTTGGCGACAAATTTTAGCGGGGCCACGCCGACGCTGGCGGTCAGCTGCAACTCGCGATCGATCGCGGCCTTGATCTGATCTCCAATCGAAGCAGCATCGCCAAACAAACGTTCGCTGCCGCTGACATCCAGAAACGCTTCGTCCAAGGAGAGCGGTTGAACCAAAGGCGTGAAGCGATGAAAGATCTCGCGAACTTGACGCCCAACATCGGCATAGTGAGCCAGATTGCCGCGAACGAAGATCAGATCTGGACAGAGCTGGGCTGCCTTTCTGCCAGGCATGGCGCTGTGCACGCCGTACTTGCGAGCCTCATAGCTGGCGGCCGACACCACCCCGCGTCCGGTCGAGCTTCCACCGACTGCGACCGGTCGACCGCGGAGTTCGGGCCGATCACGCTGCTCAATCGATGCGTAAAACGCATCCATGTCGATGTGCAAGATCATGGCACACCACGAGTCAGCGTGGAAACAACCGTGTCGACGTCACCCAAGTCCTCAAAAACCTCATCCGGCTGATGCACTCGAAGCTGGTCTGAACTCCAACCGCCGGTGCATACGGCCACCGACTTGGCACCAATCGCATCGGCGCAGCGAATGTCCGCGGGTGTGTCTCCGATCACAACGACATCGTTGACGGCGTCCCGACCATGCCTGTCCACCATCTTGTTGGCGGCGCGTCGTGCCAGGTCGTCACGCTGGTGGTCGTGGTCGCCACCGACAATCCACTCCACGTGATGCAGCAGGCAAAAGTGCTGTAGCTTGCAGACCGCCATCGACTCGAGGTTCCCGGTCATCACGGCGATTCTCAGGCTCGGCAGCTGCGACAACTGACTCAGCAAGGCTTCCACGCCGGGCAACACGCGTCCTCCCGCGCCCGGAAGTTCCCGGGGCAAGTGTTTTTCGTAGCTTGCTTGGAAACGATCTTGGCCTTCCGAATCGTCCGGCAACCGATTGGAACGCAGAATCTCGGCAATCAGCCCACGGTCGGTCCTGCCGCCAAACTGAATGTCCAGTTTGGGCTGATCCAGCTCGAATTCCTCCTGCAGTGCTCGCCGCATCGCCCGAGCCCCGGCACCGCCTGCGTTGACCAGCGTTCCATCAATGTCAAATAGCAAGGTGCGCATTTGGCGGTCGATCGTTTCTGGAGGGAGATCGTGTCGAGAGAATCGAAAATGACGCTGCCAAGCGGGCGAGCACCGATTATGGTCCCCCAGGACGGGTTGCCCATCAGGGGTTGGCTCGGTTCGGATAGTGTCCTCGAAAGCGATCCAAAACCGCCAAAGATTCTACCCTTCGGTCCAAGTCGATTCGTATGACCACCACCGTCGTTACCCCCTCGCCAGCGCCCGCCGTCGAGCCTCGCGTAGACAAGAGCAATTCGCGGGTCCGCGAGATGTTTCGCCAGATCGCCCCCAAATACGATCTGATGAATCATCTGCTGTCGCTGAACATCGACCGCTACTGGCGTTGGCGAACGGTACGCGAACTGGACCTGGGTGCTCCGTATCCGGTGCTGGATGTCTGCACCGGCACAGGCGATCTGGCGCTGGCGATCTCACGATCGGTCCGTCCGGGTGTCCAGGTCGTCGGCAGTGATTTTTGCAATGCCATGCTTCAATACGCCCGCCGCAAAGGCAGCAAAGCGTTTTCCGAGGCAGATTCGAACGAGGTGAAGGAGGTCTCGTTCCTGGAGGCTGACTCTCAAGTACTTCCGTTCGCTGGCGATCTGTTTCAGTGCGTGACGGTTGCCTTCGGCCTTCGCAACGTTGCCGACACAGACCAGGGACTGCGAGAGATGACTCGCGTCTGTCGACCGGGGGGACAAGTGGTCGTGCTGGAGTTTTCGCATCCAACATTCCCAGTGCTTAAGCAGCTCTACGGCTTCTACTTCTCTCACGTTCTGCCCCGAGTTGGGCAATGGTTTGCCAAGAACGACAAGTCGGCTTACAGCTACTTGCCGGAATCCGTAGGTCAATTCCCCAGCGGCGAGGCGTTGGCGGAGCAGATGCGTTCGGTTGGCCTGAAGGATGTGCGTTTCATTCCGATGACGCTGGGCGTTGCCACGATCTACATCGGGACCAAGGCGGAATAGCATGGCGGTAAACGGAGATGATCGCATCGTCTTGGCGATCACCGGTGCAAGCGGTGCTCCCTACGCGGCTAGGCTGCTGCAGGTCCTCTGTCGAACCGACCTTGACATTCACATGACGATCAGTCCCAGCGGCGCGGCGGTGATCAAGGAAGAGCTTGGACTGGCGATCGACGTCCGACGACCCAATCTGGCTCAGCTGCTCGGATGGGTGCCGCCCTGGACTTCCCTGTCCACGTCGAACGCCGGCGAAGAGGTAGCGGTGCCGGACCGCTTGCATTTTCATCAATACGATGACTACATGACTCCTATTGCCAGCGGATCATTCCAAACCAGGGCGATGGTTGTCTGCCCGTGTAGCGGCAGCACGCTTAGCGGGATCGCTCGTTCGGCCGCATCGAACTTGATCCAACGTGCCGCCGAGGTGCATTTGAAGGAACACCGCAAGCTGGTGATCGTCCCCCGCGAGACGCCGTTGAGTGTTTTTCAGCTTGAGAACCTGCATCGCTTGGCGACGGCGGGCGTCGTCGTCTTGCCGGCCATGCCGGGCTGGTACCACGGAGTCACCGGTTTGGACTCGATCGTCGATTTTGTTGTCAGCAGGATTTTAGATCAGTTGGACGTGGATAACGCATTGATCGAACGTTGGGGTGAGGCATGACTGAACCGGCTACCGTCACACCAGGCACCGAATCTAAATCCGCGGACTCGCACAGTCCGGCCGCAGCCACCCCGTCGAGCGCGGGCTGGTCGGCTACGGTGCGGCATTGGTTGGAACTGATTCGCTTCAGCCACACGATCTTTGCCTTGCCGTTCGCTGCTTTGGCGACCGTGATGGCGTTGACGACTCCGTTGCCCGACGGCGGGACGCCGCAAGTCCGACTGGTGGATATCGCAGGGATTTTGATCTGCATGGTTATGGCCCGCAGCGCCGCGATGGCATTCAACCGGCTGGTCGATCATCGATTCGACGCCGCGAATCCGAGGACTGCGGGACGACATCTGCCGGCCGGGATTCTGGGACGGCCCCAGGTTTGGCTCTTTTTCGGCGGATGCGCCGCAGCGTTCGTCGGTGCCACTCTACTGTTTCTGCCCAACACTTTGCCGCTGCTTTTTTCGCTCCCCGTACTGTTTGTCCTTTGCGGATACAGCTGGGCGAAACGCTTCACCTCCTACGCGCACGTTTGGCTGGGTGTTGCGCTGAGCCTGTCGCCGATCTGCGCCTGGGTGGCGATTCGAGGCGACACGATCACCAGTCATCCAGCTGACCTGCTTGCTCCGCTATCGCTGGCAGCGGTCGTCGCCCTCTGGGTCAGCGGTTTTGACATCATTTACGCCTGCCAAGACGCTGATTTTGACTCCCAGACAGGTTTGCGTAGCATTCCTGCTCGATTTGGCGTCCGCGGAGCCCTAAGGATTGCCCAGGGATTTCACGTCGCCATGCTGCTTGCGCTGGGATTTTTGCCGATTCTGGCTTCTTCATCGGGCTTGGGTGGACTGTTCTATGGAGCCATCGGCGTCGTGGCTGCTTTGGTGATCTATCAACATGCCCTGGTACGTCCGGGCGACTTGGGCCAAGTTAACCGTGCATTCTTCGACACCAACGCGCGAATCAGCGTCGCCCTGCTGGTCGCGGGTGTGGTGGATTGCCTGTGGATCTAGACGCTGTTTTGGCTCCCCGTGAATTACGGTTCTCTAGTCGGTGAATTGCGTCCCAGATTCTTGAAAACGCTGCCTCCTTTTTGATCGTCAAACCCTGATGAACGTTGCCGACCGCGAAGCCCGATTCCGCGAAATCCGTGACAAGGTGGAATCGAATGTCCGATTGACATTGGACGACGGAATCTTCTTGTACGACCCCCAGGTCCCTCTGCAAGAGGTCGGGATGCTGGCCAATTTGGTCCGCGAGCGAAAGAACGGCGACGTTGGTTACTACAACATCAACACGCACCTGAACCCAACCAACGTGTGTGTCTATCGTTGTCGGTTCTGTGCCTTCCGCTCAGACCTACGTGACCCGAAGGGTTATGTCATGAGCGACGAACAGGTGCTGGCACGAGGCCGTGAAGCGACCGAAAACGGGTGCACCGAGATGCACATCGTCGGCGGACTCCACCACCAGAAGCCCTACGAGTGGTATCGTCATCTGATCGAGTTGCTGACGGAGCACTACCCCCAGATTCACCTCAAGGGTTGGACCGCGGTTGAAATCAACTGGTTCGAATTCCAAACCAAAAAATCGATCCGCTGGGTGCTGGAAGACCTGAAGTCAGCCGGTCTAGGCAGCATGCCGGGGGGCGGCGCGGAAATCTTCCACCCGGAGGTGCGTGATCAACTCTGCGAGCACAAAGCCAACACGCATGCTTGGCTAGAGATCCACAGAACCGCGCACGAGATCGGGCTGCGAACCAACTGCACGATGCTCTACGGGCACGTCGAGAACGCTTTTCATCGAATCGATCACCTGATTCGGCTTCGCGAGCTCCAAGACCAGACGGGCGGGTTTCAGGTCTTCATCCCGCTGGCGTTCCACCCAGAGAATACGAAGCTGGACGACATCAAGAAGCCCTCCGCGCTGATGGATCTGCGGACCATGGCGATCAGCCGGCTAATGCTGGACAACGTGCAGCACATCAAGGCTTACTGGATCATGCTGGGCATCGAAACGGCTCAAACGGCGCTGGCGTACGGAGCCGATGACATTGACGGTACGGTGCGTCATGAATTGATCTATCACGATGCGGGTGCAACGACGCCGGAGTTCATGTCCGTTGATCAAATCAAACACCTGATCGTCGAAGCAGGGCGCGAGCCCATTGAACGGGACACAGTCTATCGCCGGGTGCTTCGTGATCCGGCCGACTTTACCCAGTGGCAAAGTGGCGATTCGGTCGACAGCGAGCCGAACGCTACAGCGTTGACTCCAGAGCTGGAGTCCAGCCTGTGATCAGACTCGGTGGTTCGGCGACCGTGGCCATTTCATGCAAACGCTCGATCCGCTGAC
>JBCCUO010000293.1:0-5573 GCA_039196805.1 Planctomycetota bacterium
CAGGCGACGCGTGCAGGGATCGCGCGTCGGTTGGACCGATGTCCTGTTGGCTTACGTCTTCGATCTCGGTCAATGCCGGTTGACCTCGCAGGCCGGCTGTGACTTCGACGTGCGTTTGGCCCAGCCATCCGAGCCAACCGCCACGAACTTGCCGAGTATGCAGCACGGACGCATCCGGACCCATCTGGCGTCGGATGTCTTCCAAAGCGGCCTGCAAGCTTGACGCTCGAAAGGTGCGAATGTGCATGTTGGAAAGGAGGTTCGTGGTAAGGATCGCTACCGGTCGGCAATGAGCCGGGGCAATGTGGGAAGTGATTCGCTTGATTGTCGACTTGGACGCAAAGGGCCGCCCTGCCCTGCCCCGCCGCGAGTTCAGCTAGTCGCTGTCGCTGACGACACCGTGGCTTTCAATCTTCGTGTCCTGCGTGACTTCGTTGTAGGAAAGGATCTTGAGCCGGGGAATCGACGACGACGTGATTTGCCTGAGCCCCGGACGAATCCGTGGACTGACCAGCAAGACCGGCGGATGACCGGCGGTGATCAGTTTCTTAACGCCTTGCTGGATCTTGTCGCAAGTGAGGTCTACGGCTTGGGGGCTCATCCGAACAAAGAGGCCCTTCTCGGAATGTTCAATGCCGGAGGCGACGCGTTCCTCCATCGCCGGATCGAGTGCGATCACATGCAACAGGCCTTGCGAGTCTCGATAGCGACTGCATATCGTTCGCGCCAAGCGATGTCGCACGTACTCGCTCAGCCAAATCGGATCCTTCGTCTTTCCTGCGAAGTCTCCCAGCGTCTCCAAGATGATGCCCAATTGACGAATCGGCACGTCTTCTCGCAGCAGCGTCTGCAGCACCTGCTGCACTTCGCTAACCTTCATTAACCCCGGAATCAGTTCCTCGACCACCGCCGGTGCGTCTTGCTTCAGTTCATCGATCAGGTGCTTGGTCGCGTCTCGCGACAACAGTTCATCTGCGTGCCGACGGGCGATCTCTTGCAGATGCGTGGCCAAAACGGCACCCGGTTCCACGGTGGTGTAGCCGAAGAGCGATGCCTGTTCGTACCGAATGGGGTCGATCCAAACAGCGGGTTCACCAAAGGTTGGGTCCTTGGTTTGTTCCCCTTCGATGACGTCGGTTGTCTGACCGCTATCGATTGCCAACAGTTTGTCAGGCAGGATCGTATCGCGCGCGATAGGGTTGCCCGCGATACGGATCTCGTATTCGAATTGCTGCAGTGTCATTTCATCGCGAACACGGACCTTGGGCAGCACGATCCCGATATCGGAGGCGATCGTGTTGCGGACTCCGCTGATTCGCTGCATCAAGTCGCCGCCACGTGACGGATCCGCCAAAGCCAGCAATCCCAATCCGATCGACACTTCCATCGGGTCGACGGTCAGGTAGTCCTCGACCCGTTTCTCTGCGGGAGCCGCTGCGGCCTCTTGTTCGGCCGCTTTCTCAGCGTTGGCCTTGGCCTCTTTCTGCCCCGCCTGACGATTCATCACGACGGCCAGCCCGACGCATCCGATGCCCAGCGTCGCCATCGGCAATGTGGGCAAGTTCGTCACGATCAATAGACATAGGAATCCGCCAGCGACCGCCATCGCCTTGGGGTTGCCGAAAAGCTGAGAAAGGAACTCTTCAGGAAGACTCGATCGGGCAGCGCTGCGCGTGACCAACAAGGCGGCAGCCAATGAGATCAAGAGTGCGGGAACTTGACTGACCAATCCATCGCCGATGGTCAGCTTGGTGAAGATTTCGGCCGCCTCGCTGATCGTCATGTTGTATTCCATGACACCCAGATACAGTCCACCGACGACGTTGACCAAAGTGATCACGATGCCGGCAATGGCGTCACCACGCACGAACTTGCTGGCACCGTCCATGGCACCGTAAAAGTCGGCTTGAGCGTTGATTTCTTCGCGTCGTCGCTGAGCTTCCTTCTCGTCGATCAGGCCGGCGTTCATGTCAGCGTCGATCGCCATTTGACGACCGGGCATTCCGTCGAGCGCGAATCGAGCAGCCACTTCGCTGATCCGCGTGGCACCCTTGGTGATCACAATGAACTGAATGGCGACGATGATCACAAAGATGATCAGTCCAATCACCATCCGGTCGCCAGCCACGAACTCGCCAAAGCTCTGGATCACACCGCCCGCGGCGGCCATTTTGTCTTTCTCCGCACCCGACAGGATCAACCGCGTCGTGGCGACGTTGAGCACCAGCCGGGCGAGCGTGGTCGCCAGCAACAAGGACGGAAAGATGCTGAAGTCCAACGGTGTGGCAACGTAGACCGTCGTCAGCAACACGACCACTCCGATGGTGATGTTGGTGGCCAACAACATGTCCATCAACATGGGCGGAAGCGGAACCAGGATCACGACCAGGCAAAAGATAATGCCGACCGGCAAAATCAGATCGCGATAGCGTGCAAGTTGTTGCATGGACGGTCCTTCAGCTTACTTGCGGTCTTCCGTGACCACAGTGAGCGAAGACTACCGAACCAAGTGCCGACCGGTCCAGAGAAATTCAGCTGTTGTTTCGAAACGGTCGCTTAGCTCAGCCAGCTGGGCAAATCACCGCGTCCGGGCAGATCAATGACCTGCGTCTTGGTAATCGCTTCGATCTGAGCGATCGATTCGCAGGCCTCGGGTTTCACGTCGCCGTCAACGCTGAGCACCCCGATCGCTTCGCCGCCCGCGGTATCGCGACCCACCGCCATGGCAGCGATGTTGATTCCGTGATCGCCAAACACCGTGCCGACACGACCGATGATTCCGGGAACGTCGTTGTGTCGGAAGACAAACAACTTGCCGTCAACAAACGACTCCAGACGATAACCGTCCAGCATGATCAGCCGGGGCATGTTCTGCCCCAGGATTGCTCCACCCGCACTGACGGTCTTGCCACCACCGCTGACTTCGACCGTCACACTGGACGAAAACGCCCCGCGATCACGGTGCTTTTCCTCGGTCAACTCAATCCCACGTTCACGCAGCAACATCTCCGCGTTGATGATGTTGACGTCTTCCACGACCCGCTCCAGCAAGCCTGCACATAACGCATTGCTGAGCACACGCGTGTCTTTGCTGGCAACATCACCGCGGTAGACCACCTTCACACTGTCAATTCCACCGGCGTGCCACTGGGCAACCAACAGGCCCAGGCGGTGGGAAACATCCAGGAAACCGCGGAGTTCCGCCAGGGTCTTGGGATCCAGTGCCGCAACGTTGACGCTGTGGCGAATCTCTCCGGTCTTCAAGTAGTTGATCAGCAAGTGGATGCCTTCGACCGCCACCTGGGTCTGCGCCTCTTCGGTGCTGGCCCCCAAGTGCGGTGTACAGACGGTACCGGGCATGCCAAACAGCGGATTGTCGGTGCACGGTTCGTTTTCGTAGACATCCAGTGCAACGCCGGCCAGCTTGCCGCTCTTCAGGCCTTCGACCAACGCATCGACGTCGTAAATGCCGCCGCGTGCCGCATTGACCACCCGAAGGCCCGGCTTCACTTTCTCCAGCTGAGCGTGGCTGATCAGTCCCTTGGTCTCCGGAGTCAGCGGCGTGTGCACCGTCAGGTAGTCGATCTCGCCCAGCAACTCATCGACCGTCTCTTTGCGAGTGACGTTCAGCGAGGCCGCTTGTTCATCGGTCAAGAACGGGTCGTAGGCGATGACGTTCATGTCGAACGCCTGAGCACGCGAGGCCATCTCCCGGCCGATGCGCCCCATGCCAACGATGCCCAGCGACTTGCCCGCCACCTGAGTGCCCATATAGGCCTTCCTATCCCAGCGACCTTCAACCAAGCTCTGATTTGCGGGCGCGACGTTTCGGCTAAGGGCCAGCATCAATGCGAAGGCGTGCTCGGCCGTGCTGACGGTGTTCCCACCCGGCGTGTTCATGACGACGATGCCGCGACGCGTTGCCGCCGGTTTGTCGATGTTGTCCGTTCCCACGCCCGCACGAACCAATGCCTTCAGCCGAGTATTTCCCTCCAACGATTCCGGCGTGATCTTCACGCCACTTCGTAGGATGCCGCCGTCAAACTCGTTCAATGCCGCTCTCAGGTCATCCCCTTTCAAGCCGGTTTTGACCTCGTATTCAATGCCGTCAGCGGCGTCCAAAATGTCGAGACCTTCTTGCGCGATGTTGTCGAGAACGATGATGCGATGCATGGGAGTTGTTTGATGGGTTGAATGAGAAAAGCGATCGGCGACACGTGCTTCGCACGACCCTGACTGCAACACCCACTTTGGCGACCTTCCCAACCCAACGCTTAGGCGACGAAGCGGAGAGTGATGGTGAACCTTTTCCAGAGCGGTGCGGTGCGGTCAAGCAGACTCTTGACTAACCGTTTTGGCTGGCGAAATCAGACATGAAACTCGCCAAAGCTTGGACGCCTTCGACCGGCATGGCGTTATAGACGCTTGCGCGAATCCCGCCGACGCTACGATGCCCCTTCAAAGCAGACAGATCGTACGAGGCGGCTTCGGCAATGAACCTGGCTTGCAATTCGTCGCTGGGCAAATTGAACGTGACGTTCATCCGTGAGCGGTCGCTGACGCGAGCGTGCCCGGCGTAAAACTCACTGTTCTGGTCGATCGTGTCGTAAAGCAACGACGCCTTGGCCTCGTTCGCTTGCTGCATTGCGTCCAGGCCACCCACGGTGTCTTTCAGCCAATGAGCAACCTTACCCAGGACGTAGATCGCAAAGGTCGGTGGAGTGTTCCACTCCGAATCGGCATCGGCGTGATTCTTGTAGTTCATGTAGCCGGGCAGATCCGCACCACCCTGGTCCAATAGATCGCGACGGACTACGCACACGGTGACACCCGCCGGTCCAGCGTTCTTCTGAGCACAGGCATACACCATGCCGTAGCGATCAATCGGCAGCGGACGCGAAAGAAAGTCACTCGATGCGTCACAGATCAGCGGCACCGAATCGGGGCAAGCCGGTTCGGATTGAAACTGAACGCCTTGAATGGTTTCGTTGCTGCAGTAGTAGAGGTAAGCCGCGTCGTCGGGAATCGTGTAGTCCGATGGCGTCGGGACGTGGTTGAAACCCGATTCACTGGCATCGTACGCCAGTTCAATCGCTCCCTCCTTCTTCCCCTCGGCAATTGCCTTCTTTCCCCAACTGCCCGACAACAGGTATTGGGCTGTCTTGCCCGTCCCACGCAACCAGTTGGCCGGAATCATCGAGAACTGAAGCGCCGCACCACCCTGCAGGAACAACACGGCGTAGTCATCGCTGACGCCAAGCAGAGAACGCAGCGTCGATTCGTCGTCGTGGAGGATATCGACGAATCGCTTGTCGCGATGACTCATCTCCAGCAAGGAACAACCGGCACCGGGTAGACAAAGCAGCTCTTCCTGCACCTCTTGCAAAACGGGCACGGGAAGAACGGCCGGGCCGGCCGAAAAGTTGAACACCCGCTGGCTGGTCGCGGTGGTGGTCATCGGAGAACCAATCGGTTGGTGACAAAGGGAATGGATTCGAGGCCGCAGATTCTACGTCTGGGCCTGAAACTGCGGAAGCCTTGGAGAAGCCGGCGAATCATCTCGGTACGATTGC
>JBCCUO010000294.1:0-5571 GCA_039196805.1 Planctomycetota bacterium
ATCCAACAGCATCGAGGCCGCCAACGGGTGCCCCAGCAACATCTCCCGCTGGGCCAACAAGTAAGACGCCTCGAATCCCGCGGTCGTGTGAAAGAACCGTCGCCGCACCGATTCGACCGCAAACCAATCGCGGCTGGGAATTGCGTCGGTCAGCGCCTTGCGTGCTTGCGGCCCGTATCGAACCTGGTAGGTCTCCAATGCCTCACTTGGCAACTGTCCCAAACGCGTGCGCGCGGTGCGCATCAGACTTTGCGAAACAGGCTTAGCAGAAAACCGCGTGTTCAGAAAATAGTCCTGGCCGGTGAAATCTTCGCTTTCATCTCCCGCACCTTCGCGAGCCAGCAAGTCTCCCAGCCTGACGACGGCATCGCTGTACTGTTTCTCTTGGATCGATCGTTCGGCATCTCGCAAGTACTGCTGCATGGTCCGCGGAACGGCGATGAAGCGAGCGGGGGGTAATCCGCTAATCCCAAACTGAGACCAAGCTGCCGAGGGGGCTAGCCCCAGCAGTAAAAGAACCAGCGCAAGTCGACGGGCGAGCGTTGCGATACCCAGGGGACGCGATACGTGTTCGTTCAACTTTTTCTCACTCAGCGTTGAGTAGGCGTCGGCAAAATGGGTGACGTCACACCGACCCGTTATTCTAGTGGGTTGGCGGCCGTTTCGTCGTGCCTGGATCGTCCTAAACAAGGGGGGCAGTGAGGAAAAGGAAGCTGTCAGCAACCAAGACCGACGCACGCGAGGTGGTTGCCGCGATCCGCTACCAGCCTACTTTGCTCGCACCGTTACCGTTTCCGACTCGGTCCAAACTAGCGTCACGTCAATCTGACGAGCCACCTCGATCGCGATTTCACGCAGCGTCTGGTCGACCACCTCCAGACTGACACGTTGTCGGCACGCATCGGCAGCAGAGGGCTCGATGACGATTCTCTTTCCGGCGGTCGCTGCGAATTGACCGAGTGCTTGGTCGGCAGGCTGATTCGTCATCTTCAGCGTGTACTTGGCTTCGCCTGAGGAGACCTTAATCGTCCCACTTTGATGGGCCGCGGCGAACCAGGCGCTGGTGGCCTGGATGTGAGCGACGACACGGCCCTCCAGTTCAATGCCTTGTTGTGTCATTCTGGCGATTGACTGTCGGTCCGCCGAGCGACCCGCCGTTTGCAGCTTGCGAAGCAGGCCCTTCGCGGCGTTCTCGTCCTTCTTAAACGGCTTGTAGACACGCGTGATGGACGCCACCGGTGGCTTCAGCCGAACCAGCGTCAAGGCATCCGGTCGTTGCCAAAGCGTTGGGGTTGTCATCTGGCGATCCAATTGGGCCAGCACTAGCGCTGCCGCGATCGGTCGCGAAAGCTGACGCCACGTTGTCGCTGGCCAAAGATCGTGCGGGATTTCTGACGATAGGGTGGAACTCAGGTCTGTCTGCAAAACCATTGACAACGCCTCGGCTGGAGTCGTCAGTTCGGGCCAATCGATGTCGGCGCGAGTCGTCGCCCGATTGACCGCTTCGATTTGATGGAGCTGACCTACGGTGGCGGCTAGCCATTCCGGACGTCCGATCAGGACGACCTCGTCAAAAACCGTGACCAGACATCCGTTTTGCTTCGCTACATTCTCCATGGCCTTGTAGACCGTTGGCCCAGCCTGCCCCAACCGGACAACGCGATCGGGATCGACGTGGCGGTCGACACACACGTTGACGGCCGCGGA
The DNA here is from genome assembly GCA_039196805.1 of Planctomycetota bacterium. Lineage (GTDB taxonomy): Bacteria > Planctomycetota > Planctomycetia > Pirellulales > Pirellulaceae > JBCCUO01. The sequence goes on from JBCCUO010000294.1 coordinate 1,708, forward strand.
CGTGCCCAGCCGCTCGATCGCCAACCGAAAGCCCAGTCCGTCAACCACCGCGCTGATCGGAGCGGCAAGACGTGCGTAGGCAGGTGTCGTCAGGGACAAATCATCAGCCCAGGCAGGATCGCCCAACCAGACAACACCACTTGCCCCGATAAACGCCAGAACCAAGCGACTTGCCCGCACGGCTTGTGCCATCGTTGTTGCCACCAAAACAATGCATGGTGCCGAGAGAGCTAGCGTCCTAGCAACAGCTGCTGTGATCGAGGTGTTCGAACAGGTGAACTGTGTTTTGGTAAAACAGGCAAGCTGCATTTCAAAACAGGCAAGGTGAGGCCCTTGCCCGTTCGCATGTGTGTGGGAAGTGTCGCGTCTTGGTTGTGGCAACCGACTCAGCAAGTCAGTTGTCCGCGCCTTGGGGCGATCGCGACAACCCGAAGCTGGTCTCAGGGAGGCAACCGTGGCGTTCCCTGCTGTCCTCTGCGGCATTGGTTGTGACTGTCCCATCCCCGAATTAGACTCGCTCCGGTGCCTGGGTGGGCAGACCCTGGGCAGCTTGCCGGTTTGCCTCGGTTGCGTAGGATGCTCGCGACCGCTGCGGCGAATCGACTTTTACCAACATGGATCGCACCTGTGACTTCACCCCTTGTTCGCACCACCCGGCTCGTGACCGCCTACCGACGCTATCTTAGCTCAGGCGACGCAACGCAGTTTGCTTCCCAGGTGGATGAGCATTACGACAGCCCCACGCTGTGCGCCCTGTTGGCTCGCGGAGACGTGGAGATGCGACGAGCCGCCGGTTTGGCGTTGGGAACGCTTGGGGATCGCCGCAGTGTGGAGCCGCTGGGCCGATCGCTGGCTGATCCCGACCGAGGCGTTCGGCTGGCGACTGACGATTCGTTTCGCGCGTTGCTGGTTCGCAACGCCGCGCCGATGCATCACCAGCAATTGCTAAAAGTGATGCATCTGAACGACGGTGGCGAGTACGCTGCCGCGTTGGCACCGACCATGATCTTAATCGACCGGGCGAGATCCTACGCCGAAGCCCATCACCAGTTGGCGATTTGCTGGCAGGGTTTACAGGACTATGACCACGCCATCGCTGCTTACACGGCCTGCCTTTGGAACTGCCGGTTTCACTACCTGGCGTGGCAAGGTTTGGGGCGTTGCCGGATGATGTTGGGTGAACATGAAGGAGCGTTGGACGCTCTGACTCGTTGCATTGAAATCAATCCCGACATCGAATCGGCTCGGGTTTTGATTCGCGCGATCCGTCGTCGGCTCCGCTCGTCCGAATCACGTGGCGATTTTCAAGGCGACGGTTGATTCCTCTCACACACAGTCATAGGTGCGACTTTGCGGTACGACGACGCCCTGGTTGGATCACTGGCGATCGGACTGGCCCTGGTTTCGATCGCCGTTTGTCTGGGACCTTGGACGGGCCCCTATCAGCTTCGAAGCATTGCGGCGGTCAAACGACGATTTGGCATGTCGGCGGCACGCAGCATCTGGTTCCTGATCGCCGTTGCCGCGATGATGGCGGGCGTTTCTATCCTCACCGGCATTCGCCCGACCTACGCTACACCGTCACCGAATCTGCAAACCGCTCGTTAGTTTGGTCGCCGCAAGGGACTGACATCGATTGAGCAGCCGAGTGGCGGAACGAGTGCGACAGGAAGATGGTGCGGACAGAAAATGGAAGCGCGGTGGAAAACTAGCGGTGAATGGTCTCTCTGACCAACAGCTATCCGCTGGTCGCCAACTGCTGACCGCGATTCCATCCACCACGAAGCGTTGATGCTAACGGTCGGTCATGTCCGATTGCAAAGACAAGGTTCGAATCACGAGCGAACAGGCGAACGTCATCGCTTGGCGATACCTAGAAACAGGAGAGTGATCGACGACCTGGGACGATCGTCCGAGGCTATCCAACGACGCTACTTTGCAGCGAATCGCCGACCGCGATCTTCTCTCCCTCTAGCAGCTAACCATTCGGATTTGCGTTCCTGACCGCCTTTTCCATCGTTTTCACGGCGGCATCGGCGTAGCGTTCGAAGTGTTCTTCAAAGTGCTTCATGGCCGCTTCGTCGGCGAAGAAGAACATCCGATTGTGAATCGGATCTTGCATTCCCCACTCTCGCTTGCCGGCAACGATCTTACGTTCTTCAAAGAACCGGACGACGTCCAAACCATTCAAGACCGGCGTGTAGGGCGTGGGGTCGGCCAAGAACGTCTCCATCTTGGTGCGGTCGGCGAACAGATAGAGTTTGCCAAGGTGAATGACGCCCAACGACGGGTCACCTTCAATCCATGCAGGAGTCTCAGAGACAACCGACACGGGGCAGAAACCTTGCAGCGCCAACTCGGGCGTCTCCATGTCTTCGACGGGCGGTTTGGCCACAGCTTCCGTGGGATTCGAAGCGACTGCCTCGGGAGCCTCATTCGCCGAATCGGCCAACGGCACGTCGGCTGAGTTGGCTTGGGGCATATCCAGAGTCATGCCTTCGGTGCGAGTGCCAGCCAATTGGCCGGGCGTACCACTGACGTTACTGGGCAACTCAAGTCCTTCACTCGGCGTCGGCTGTGCGGTTGGCATCGACAAAGTGGCAGTGCTGGGTGCAGGGGCCTGAGTGATCCCAGCGGTCGGGGGAACGGCAAAACCGGCATTCGGATTTGTCGCCTGACCGGCGGGCTGGGAAGAGGCAGATGGTTGGACTGCGGGAGCTTGCGCGATAGCGGGCGATGGCGTCGCAGTCATCGGCTGGGTGGCTGAAGTCTTGGCCAGATCCATTGCCGTCGGATTGACCCGAGGTTGGGATGGGGACGCTTGAGGCTGGCTGGGCGTGGAGGCCTGGGCGACCATGCGATTGGTTTGAGGCTGACCAGGAGTCTGCACACCGCTGCTGGCAGCTTTGGCCAGCATCTGGACGTATTGGGCCGGATCTTGCGGGCTGACACGATGCTCGAGCGGCCGACCGTCAGTCGTCACAACGACATCGGTGGGAAACTTGGTCACATTGAACATCCGTGTTAGCTTGGGGTTCCGACCGGAGTGAACTTTGACGGGCACGAAGTCGGCTTCGATCGCCGATGCGAGCTGCGGATCCTGAAACGCCCCTTCTTCCAGCCGGTCGCACCAAACGCAGTTATCGCTGTAGAAATGCATCAACAGCAGCTTGCCTTCGGACTTGGCCTTGGCATGAGCCGATCGCAAGTTGCCTTGCCAGGGGATCTCCCCGCTTGCGACGGACGCAGTGGCTGCCATCAGCAGAGACAAAGTGAGCTTGACGAAAGCGTGACGCATCGAAAACCGTCCTGTCGAATGGGAGTCCGGTGGTCGACCTGGGATCACCGGCGGTGAGGACACAAAAGGGTGTTCCCCCGTTGAATCGGTCGTAACAATCCGGCGGCTTGATCCGAAAGTGCAAAATGGGTCGACTTTGACGGCCTTACCCATCGAGTCGGCGGATCCCCCCACACGCGGTGGCGGGTTGGCCGGACTTGACACGACGATTCCATCGCCTATATTTCCAGCAGAACACAACAGGGACCTCGAATTGCTTCGGTCCCCCCTCTACGACGGCTGAGGCCGTCCGTCTTGAGCATCGCCGCGAATTTTCACGCTGGCAGCCGGTTCCGTGCAGGAGTCCGTCCGGAACGAAATTTCCGAGTAGAAACCGATTTCGATTGAAAGCCGACCGAGTGCGGCTCCATCCTTGTTGGCCACTCATGGTTGAATGTTGGCCTGACAATCTCTTTCGATCACTGCCCAATTTTTACATCGTTGATTTACTGTAACGCGTCCTTGCCGGGGTGACCGCAGCCCGGATGACGCGTCTGTCTTCCTTTCTGATTGCGGTCTTCTTCGAA
>JBCCUO010000295.1:0-5569 GCA_039196805.1 Planctomycetota bacterium
AACAGCACTTACCTATCGACCCAGAAAGCTGACTACGACAACTTCATCTTTACCTGCGACCTGTTTTGGGAGGTCGACGGCAACTCCGGCGTGATGTTTCGTGCCCAGGAGAAACCACGAAATGACGGCGACGTGACCGTCTTTGGCCCGCAGGCAGAGATGGAGGGTTTTTCAAGAGACCGAGGTTGGTCGGGTGGAGTCTACGGGCAGAGTTGTGGTGGGTTCTTTTATCCGCTGTGGCTAAAAGAGCACGCGGAAGCGAGAACGGCGTTGAAGAAGGGTGAGTGGAACCGAATCACCATCTCAGCCAAAGGGAATGTGGTGAAGACTTGGGTCAACGGCGTGCCCGCAGCACACTGGGTCGATGACGGCAGTTACCCCAAAGGCTTCTTCTCGCTGCAGATTCACAAAGGCAACGAGGGGACGGTCCGATTCAAAAACATTCGCGTCAAAACGCTGTAGGTCTTCAGCGAAGCGGAATCCGTCTCACGTGTGGCGCAATCGACTCGTCCGACAAGATCCCTTCGGTCTCAGCGATTGAGACGTCCGGCAGATCAACGGTGACGTCTTCCAGCCTGACGGTCACGGTAGCATCTTCTTGCGGCAAAGAAACGGAAGAGGACCTAGGGGTGGCGGCAGCGGGTGATAAGGGAGCCGCGATGCTGGGCGCTGAAGGGGATGCCATCTCCGAATCGTCGACCACCGGATGACCGACGACCTGCTCGCCAACAATTTGCTCAGAGATGATGCGCTCGTCCATGCCGTAGCCGCCCAGCATTTCCAAAGCGCGTGAGCCTCCGTTGATGCGTGGCCGCGGGAAGTGATTGGGGCAGTTTGCGTCATGACAGCAAGGGGACTGTGGCGAGCAAGATGCGTGGGCGATGGCGCCCAGCTGCGCCTGTGACACGCAGTTGGCAACCTGTTCGCGCGGCGTGCCTTGGTAGTACGGCGTGACGATCTCGGGTCTCAGGAAGACAATCAGCTCGCTTTCGCGAACCTCGGTGTCGTGGCTTCGGAAGAGTCGCCCCAAGTACTTGATGTCCTGAAGCAGCGGGACACCACGCACGGTTTCGGTGACCGTCTTTTGACGCAAACCGCCCAGAACAAACATGTTGCCGTTGGCGATTCGCACGGTGGTATCGGCGGTCCGCTGGTCGATGACCGGATTGTTTTCGATGAAGTCGACGACGACGCTGTATTCGGGCTGGACTTTCAGTTCGATCGTGCCGTCACGACTGATTCGAGGCGTGACATTCAGGATCACGCCGGCGTCCTCGAACTCGACCTGCGAGAAAACCACACCACTGCTGTCGACGGGATTGGCAGCAATCACGGGAATGCGCTGAACGATTCGTATCGATGCTTGGTGGCGATCGCCGGTTGTGATCGACGGGTCCGCCAACAGTTTGGCTTCGGCGGTGGAATCCAATGCTTCCAGGAACGCTGTCGCATCGAAGTTGTCGCTGAGCGTTCGCAGCGCGAATCGCGAGACACCATCGGTACCCAGAGTTTCAAGCGACAGGGCGGAGGAGAACGTTTGGCTCAACTCGCCCAGTGGTGATTCATCGGTTGTGTTAACACGAAAGTCGCGTGACCAGCGAACTCCCAATTGTTCCAGTTCTCGCAAACCAACGTCGTAGATCAGCGCGGTGATTCGCACTTGGGGGCGCGGAACGTCCAGCTGCTTTAGCGCTTCTTCGGCGACTCTTAGATCCGCAGGGCTTCCCTTCACCATGACCCGGTTCTCTTCCGGGAACACGGCCACGACGACCAGGTCACCGAGAGCCGCCTGCAACGGCTCGGCCAGATTCTCGACGTTGATGTACTGAGGTGAAAAGTAGGCGATGCCACCAGTCGACACCACGTTGGAGTTTGCGGATGCGTTCGTGTCGAGGAACGCGGACTCGCTATCGGTGCCCTGGGTTGGGATGGGGGATCGCCCCACTTCGCGGAAGAGCGACGCCACTCGTTCGACACGATCGGGCAGATCGATGATCAGCACGTTGGAATCACCGATCGGTTGCATTTGTCCCCGGGCGCTGAGCAACATCTTGGCGGCTTCGACAAGCGCGTCGGGATCATCCACGCCGGCACTGATTGGAAGCGTCTGTGAGACGAACTCCGGTGAATCTGTGCCCACGTCATCGATCGGTAATACGATCAGACTGTCGCCCGACTGACGATAGCCGTAGCCACCGGCGCTGAGCACCGACGAGAGCACTTCGCGAAGCGGTGTTTGGTGAAACACTCCGCTCACATCGCCGCTTACGCCTTCGCCAGCCACGATATTGATGCTCCACAGATCGCTCAGCATGAAGATTACTTCTTGCAGCGGCGTCTTGCGGAACGTGATGCTGCCAGGGGTCTCAAGTGCGTCAACCACGGAAACGGATCGGACGTCGGTCAACTCCGACTGCCGCTGATCGGCTTCACGAGTCGGATTCGTTGGTGTCGCGTCTTCCGAGGGTGCTGGTCTCGCCGGCGGAGTCCCCAACTTGGTCTCTGGCTGAGTGACATCCGCGACCAACATCATCTTCGGCGGCCGAACGATTCTTGGTGCTGGTGTCGCCGAGTTCGAGATCACCGGCCTCGCGTCTGAGGAAGCGGCGATGGGGACGGCACGCCGTGGAGTGTCCGACAAAGCGCGGAGTGACTGGCCGGATGCGATGCGCACAGGCATCACGCAGGTGGCGATCCCCAGGGCCAAGCATGCCCATCGAGTGGTAATCAGATAGGTGAGTATGCGCACTAAACCGCCATCCATGGCTAATCTCGAGACTCGACGACGAAGTCAGGTTTGGCTACGACCGCAAGGCGTCCGGCACCCAGGCCGCGTTTGCAATCCGTCGCCCGAGCCCCCGGCCTCCACAGAGGAGACCGGCTTCTGGTGTTTCATGTGATTCGTCCGATGCACCGTCCCACCACGCCACGTCCAACTCCGGATCCTCCGGTCGACGCGACAGTCCGTAGACGGTGAAGCGAACCTCTAACGCAACAGGACTTGCCGCCGAACCGGTTGGCGTGATCGCCATAGATTCGGTGGTCATCAACCATCCGTGACTGACGATCCCTTGAACGACGGCATGAATCGCATTCAGGGTGCCGTCGGCGCGGAGTTCAACGGTGTGTTTCTGCAGATCGTACTCCGATTCATACGCGTACTCCGGCATCGTACTGGCCAGCGGCGAATCGCCCTGCGTGGCCCATGGCCGCTGGGTGCCCAGCGACGTTTCGATGTGACGAAGTCTTGCCCGACTGATGCGAACCAACTCGATCAGCTGTTCTTCCAGCTCCTCCACGTTGTCATCGATCACCGCGCCCGACTTGATCTCGGTCAGTCGACTGACAAGCTGAGACCCGATGGCGTTGAGTTTCTGGCTACGCGCCATCGCGTCCTGATGTTGCAGGTTCAGCTCGGTAAATTCTTTTGACTCTTTCTGAAGGCTGAAGTATTCATCGGTCCAGGGTATGCCCAAAGCGACGACTGCAACCAAACTTCCAGATGCTACGATTATGCGGGTTGTGCCACTATTCAGTCCGATCATTTGCGCGCCCCGCTGTGTGGGACCGAAGCCACGTCGGCCGAGGGCTGGAACCCGGTCGTCAACCGCAGCCGAAACCGGGTCTCGTCGCTATTGGTAACGGGATTCGTGCCTTTCAATGCGACTTGATCGATTCCTGGTAGGCGGCGAAGGTGATTGACCAGCTCATAGATGGCACCGTCGTCGACCGACGTTCCGGTCAGCCGAATGACTTTGCCGGAATCCACTCGGAATTCGTCAAGTTTCAAGGTCGTCGGCAAACTTGACGTGACCCGATCAAACAACCGGGTCCAGTCAGGTTCTCGCGTGTTTTCTTGAATGATCTGTAGGTAGTTCAATTCGACACGCTGTTTGCCAAGCGTATTCATCTGAACAATCGTTTGATTGAACTCCTCCTGCACCTCCGCTTGACGCTTGGCATAAGACTCCATGTGATTGCGCTGATAGGTCAGCAAACCGAACACCACGGCCAGGATCAGGCTGGCTGCCACGGCTGGCAAGAAGGTGATCGCACACTTGAGGGATCTGGAGAGTCCGCGATCGCGCCGCACGCCCTGCAGCAAATCGACGATCTGGTCGACGGGCTGACCCGTGAGTAGGGGCAGGATGCTGGCGACGGCAGGCACCGAACGGTTGCCGCGGTCATTCGGATCGACTTCATAAACATCGGGGATCGCGGGAACCGTCATCGCCGTTGCTTCGATCGATTCATTGTCGCTAAATGCCCGAACCGCATCGTCGATCTTGGCATCATCGCCGCAGACCAGTAGCTGGTTCAATTCGTTCTCGGTGATCTGCCTGTGGCGGGCGCAGAAGCGTTTGAGACGAGAAAAGTGGCTCTCCAGCGCGCGGCAAAGCGTATCAACATCCTTTGCGGCTGATGGGCGATAGTCCAACAGCAGCCGACCTTCGCTGGCCAAGCCGACATCCCATTGATCTCCGGCCCCGTCAGCAATCAGCAGGGACTGATCTTGCATCTTCGGCAAGTAGTTGGACAAGCGCGATAGCGAAACGAGCGACGGTTCCACCCACACAACGTTCAGGTCGCAGTTTCGGATCGATTCGTAGAGCAGTTGGATCAAAGTGCCGTTGGCGACGCCCGTCATGGCATAGTCGACGGTCGGTTCCAACTTGATACGAGTCTGGCCAATGACTTTGCCGCCGGGTCCCAGCTTCAGATAACGCTGGATCCGCTGATTCAGCAGTGACAAGTCGCGATCGACCTGCTGGGGAGACCCGGTTGTGACTCGCGTCACGCAAAAGTCACCATCCAAGGAGATGGCTACCGGGTGTCGACGGATTTCGTGCGCACGCTGCAGGTCTTCCAAGGCAGCGGTCAGCAGTTCCGGCGACTGTGATTTGAGCCAACCACTGGCAGCAGTGCATTCACGCTCGTCCAGGGTGATCTGATAACGGCCGTCGCCCAGTGGATCGCCGATCGCCAACTGGATCAGCCGGTTTTCGATGCGCAACCCGAACAGTCGTTCCCCATTGAACGATTTTGACGATGTTGCGGCGGCCATGAACGTTCCCTTCTACAAGTCTCTAGGGAACGTTAGGTCACGATTCGCACGAAGCTACGGCTGCCTTGCCAATGCGGACGACAGATAGGTCAGCCATTGGTCCATTCCGAATCCCGTTTTGGCCGACGTTTCCAAGACTGCCATGCCCGGTCGAACGGAATCAATGTTCCCCAGTGCCTCGTCTCGGTCGAAGTCACACGGCTCGGCTAGGTCGCACTTGGTGATCAGAGCCACATCCGAAGTGTTGAATAGCCCAGGATACTTCAGCGGCTTGTCTTCCCCCTCGGTCACGGACAGCAGGGCGACTCGGATCGATTCACCTAAGTCCCAACTGGTTGGGCAAACGAGGTTGCCAACGTTCTCGACGAACAGGTAGTCAAGCGATGGTAAGTCGAGGTGCTGCAACTCGTCGGCGATCATGTCCGCTTCCAGGTGGCAACAACCGTGCGTCATGATCTGTCGCACGGGGGCACCGCTTTTCGCCAGTCGCCGGGCATCGTTATC
>JBCCUO010000296.1:0-5566 GCA_039196805.1 Planctomycetota bacterium
AATCGATTGAAGCGACCGGAGGCGGAACGCAAGACGCTACAGCAGATCAACCAGCAAAACAGCAACTCGCTGGAGACGATTCGCCGTTTGATTCAAATCGACCGACAAAACAACGATTGGGATCAAGTCGCTCAGCATGCTGAGAAGGTATTGGCGATCAATCCGCTGCTGACCGAAGGCCACCAGCAACTTGCGGATGCCGCGGAGAAGCTTGATCAGCCGCAGGCCGTGATCCGAGCCCTGACCGCGCTGTCAGAACTGGAGCCCATTGATGTTGCCGGGCTGCACTATCGATTGGCCCGCACGCAAGCGGACATTGGCGAAACGGATGCCGCGACGAAAAACGTGCTGATTGCGTTGGAAGGTGCTCCAAGATATCGCGATGCTTTGCGGTTGTTGCGGGGTTTAAACAAACCCCCGCCGGCCACGTTCGACGAAACGCCGACCGTTTCAGGCGAATCCTTGTCGGGTTTGGATGAGGCGAACACTGGTTCAACTGAGGTGCCGGATGGGTTGCCGAACGCATCGGAAGCGTCGATGAATGCTGAACCGGGGACTTCGCTGACGCAAACGCCGGAACGCTCCGAAGAGTCTGCAGTGGCCGATGAACCTAGCGACGGTCCGCAAGCAAGCGGTGGTGATGAATGAAGCGTTGGCGAAAACCATTGATCTGCTCGCTGTTGCTGGTAGCGGTCGCGGGAACTGCGATGGCCCAGCGAAGGCGTTGGCGCGACCGGAGTAGCGAAGGGGATCGCCGCGGAGTTCCCGAGTGGGAAGTCAATCGGGACTATCCAGGCGATTTATTTACGTTCGCTCGGATCAAATACGACTCGTGGAGTGGTGGTTGGGGAGGTGGCCGATGGCGAACGGATTGGCCGGACAGCGACTTGAACTTCTCGTTGCGGCTGCACCAACTGACGACGCTGAAGGTGAACCCCGATCCCGTCATCCTGGAACTGACGGACCCCAAGCTGTTTGACTACCCGTTTATCTACATCATCGAACCCGGTTCGCTGGTTTTCAGTCAGCCCGAGCGTGAGGCCTTGCGGCGGTATTGCCTCAACGGCGGATTCTTGATGATCGACGACTTTTGGGGCGACTACGCCTACGAAAACCTCCGCCGTGAGTTAGCCAAGGTGTTTCCAGGGCGTCCAGCCAAGGAGGTTCCGTTGGAACACGAGATCTTCCACTGCGTCTATGACTTGAAAGAGAAGCCGCAGATCCCAGCGCTGGGTAACGCGTACCCGCTACCAGATGGTCGAATCAAGACCTGGGAAGACCCTCGTGACGGCAGCGACGCGTCGACGCCCTACTACAAAGCGATCGAGGACGACGAGGGACGCATCATGGTTTTCATCTGCCACAACACCGACCTGGGAGACGGCTGGGAACGGGAAGGGGAAGATAAGTGGTACTTTGAAGAGTTCTCAGTCAAGAAGGCCTATCCCTTGGGAATCAACATCGTGACGTACGCGATGACGCATTGAATTAATTAGCGACCACCTTAGCCAGAGCTGCCTGAATGAGTGAAGTGATGACCGTCGAAGACGAACAGCGAGTCGTCGAACAGTTGCGTGTGGGTCGTGCACGCATCGAAGCGGAGTTGGAAAAGACGATCGTCGGACAAAAGGAAGTGATCGAGCAATTGCTGATCTGTTTGGTCGCCGGAGGTCACTGCCTGATCACCGGAGCCCCTGGACTGGCCAAGACTCTGCTGGTCAGCAGCGTTGCCAAGGTGTTTCACCTGGACTTTCAGCGAATCCAGTTCACGCCCGATTTGATGCCGGCGGACATTACCGGGACTGAGATCTTGGAAGAGACAGGTGATGGGCACCGAACGATGCAGTTCGTCAAAGGGCCGATCTTTGCCAACGTCATCCTAGCCGATGAGATCAACCGGACTCCGCCGAAAACCCAGGCAGCCCTCTTGGAGGCGATGCAGGAACATCAGGTGACGGCGGGCGGTCATCGGTATCCTCTGGATGAACCGTTTTTCGTCTTGGCGACCCAAAATCCGATTGAGATGGAAGGAACGTACCCGCTGCCGGAAGCGCAGTTGGATCGCTTCATGTTCAATGTGCTGATCGACTACCTGCCACCCGAGGACGAGTTGACCGTGGTGATGCAGACCACGGCCAAACGTCCCGAGCCGATCGAGCCCTTGTTTTCGGCCGCCGACGTGCTGCAGTTCCACGAAATGGTTCGCCGCGTCCCGATCGCCGAGGAAGTCGCTCGGTACGCGGTCAGTCTGGTCGATAGCACGCGGCCGGGACGCGACGCGGCGCCTGATTTCGTCAATGGCTGGGTCAGTTGGGGCGCCGGCTTGCGAGCGGCTCAGACGTTAGTCTTGGGTGCGAAGGCAAAGGCGTTATTGGCGGGAGCGTCGCATGTCACGTTTGATGATGTCCGCGCTTTGGCTCATCCAACGCTCCGCCACCGTGTGCTCCTCAGCTACAAAGCGGAAGCTGAGGGCGTGAGTGTGGCCGATGTCATCGATCGACTGTTGGCAACGGTTGCCCCGGACGTCAAGTGAACGGAGGCGTGACTAGATGAGAAGTCTGTTTTCGCGTCAATCCAAAGTCGGCGCTGCCGCAACGGAGGAATCGTCCGCAGGCGTGGCGACGATCGATCCGGATGCGGTGATGCGGATCAAGAATCTGCAGCTACGGGCGCGGTCAATCGTAGAAGGGATTCACAATGGGTTGCATCGGAGTCCCTACCATGGGTTCTCGGTCGAATTCAGTGAGTATCGACCTTACAGCGAAGGGGACGATACGCGATCGATCGACTGGAAACTGTATGCCCGCAGTGATCGGTACTACATCAAACGTTTCGAGGATGAAACGAACCGCCGTTGCTACCTGGTTCTGGATCGAAGCCGGTCGATGGGCTACGGCTCGCTGACCTACACCAAGATTGACTATGCACGCACGTTGGCGGCTTCGCTGGCCTATTACTTAACGTTGCAGCGTGACAGTGTTGGCTTGCTGACGTTCGATGAATCGGTCAATGACTATCTTCCCGCCCGACACCGGCATGGCCATTTGCACCAGTTGATGGTCGCCCTAGCGCGTCCCACGCAGGGAACCGGCACGAATTTGGCCGCGCCACTTGAACAGATTGCTTCACTGATTCGCAAACGTGGTTTGGTGGTTTTGATCTCGGACTTATTGGCCGACAACGCCATGTTGCGGACCAATCTGTCGTACCTGCGGTCGCGTGGGCACGAGGTTCTGATCCTTCGAGTGTTGGATCCGGCAGAAAGATCCTTACCGATTGACCAGCCCGGGATGGTTGTCGACATGGAATCGGGTCGCGAGATCTACTTGGATCCAGTGCAAGCTGCCGCCGACTACCGCAAACGGTTCGACGATCATGCGGCACAGTTGAGCCAAGTCTGCGGCGAGTTGGGGATCGAACTGTTTGAAATTTCGACGGACAGTTCTCTGGATGGCGTGTTGTTGGACATTCTGAATTCGCAACAACAAAAATCGATGTCATCCGGACGACGCGGCGCGCTCTCTGCCGCCAGTATGATGACCGGAGGTGCCGGCACGTGAGTCTGCTGTTCCCACTCTATCTGGCGGGCGCCGCAGCGATTGGCTTACCGATCCTGTTTCACCTGATCCGTCGCCGACCCAAGGGTGAAACCCCAATCAGCAGCGTGATGTTTGTTCGGCAAAGCCCGCCTCGGCTGACGCGGCGCAGCCGACTGGATCAATGGCCGTTGTTGCTGATTCGAAGTTTGGCGTTGTTGCTATTAGCGTTGGCGTTTGCACGACCCTTTCAACGTTCGGCCGATCGCCAAAGTGAGACGGCAGATGGTCGACGCGTAGTGCTTTTGCTGGACACCAGCGCCAGCATGCGTCGCACCTCGCTCTGGGATCAATCGCTGGCACACGCGGAGGAGCTGATCCAGTCGATGGCGCCATCCGATGTGTTGGCGATCGTCACTTTTTCGGACCAGACAGAAACCGTGCTGCAGTTTGAAGAAAGCGCTCGGTTGGATGCCACCGCCAGGAAGGCGTCCGCCACCAAGGCGATCGCTGGACTGAAACCGACATGGCATCGAACCAATTTGGCGGACGCGTTGGCCTTTGCAGCCGACCTGGCGACCAGTTGGGAAAACGACGACGTCGTCGCGACCGGGACTTCGGCACCGCTTCAAGCTGTCGTGGTATTGATCAGCGACCTGCAGGCAGGCAGCCAGGTGCAAGAGCTGCAATCGTTTGCTTGGCCCGAAGAACTGACTTTGGACGTGCGTCGAGTGAAAGCCGCCAGCGGTGGGAACGCCAGTGTGCGGTTACTCGATGATGACACCGATGCCGTGGCAGCGGATTTGGCAAGCCGCGGACCACAAGGGCAGAGAGCAAGGACTCGGGTCACCAATGACTTGGGCGGGCAGAACGCCAACTTTCAACTGGCTTGGGGTGATCGATCTGGCAAAGTGGTCGACACGACGGTGCCTTGCCAGGTTCCCGTTGGCCAATCCCGAGTGGTGCGGATGACGCGTAGCATAGACGTCCGGCAATCACTGGTTCTACAGGGCGACGCGGAGCCATTTGATAACACGCATTACTTTGTGCCGCCCGAACAGCTGGAGCAGAGTGTTTTGTTCCTGGGCGATTGGGCAAAGCAGCCGCAAGATCGATCGGGTGACGTGGCATCGAGCCCAGGACCGTATTTCTATCTGCAGCAGGTTCCGTTCGACACACCAACTCGTCAGGTCACTGTCGAGTCGGTCAGTCGAGACGAGTTGGCTTTGCGGCTGGATTCCCGGTCGACGCCCCTGGTGGTGCTGGCTGAAGCGGTGGCCAGCGACTTGGCAGATGAGTTGGCCCGATATGTTCGCGGAGGCGGCCGGTTGTTGTACTTGGCTTCATCGCTGGCAGACCAACAGGTCGGGCAAGCTGAAGCTTTGCAGAGGATCACCGGCGACGGTAGCCTGAAGATCAGTGAGGCGACGGTAGCCGACTACTCGATGTTGGGGAAGTTGGACTTCACTGATCCGTTGTTGGCCGAGCTATCCGATCCAAAGTTCAATGACTTTTCAAAGATTCGCGTTTGGGCACACAGGACGATTTCCTGTGGGGCCAACTGGAACAAAATTGTGTCCTTTGACGATGGTGACCCCGCCTTGATCGGGACCGAGTTGGGCGAAGGTCGCGTCTGGGTCTTGGCGTTCGGATGGCAACCTGCCGAAAGCCAACTCGCGCTGTCGACCAAGTTCGTGCCGATCATGTTCCGTTTCCTGGAATCGGGGCAGCAGACGGACCCGCTTGGCAGTGGTATCGAGCTGTCTGAGGTTGATGGACTCGCAGTCCCGCCTGGTACGCAGTTGGAAACGCCGGACGGAAGGTCAATTAAGTTGGACGCCACCGTCAAACGCGATGCCATGGAGCGCGCGGGCGAGAGCTGGAGCGCCGACGAAGAAGCTGCCTTCAAACAACCCACCATCGACATGTTCGAAGAACAGTCTCACCCGCTCTATTCCAGCGCGCGGCTTTGGGATGACGGGGTGATCGATCCGCGCAAAAGCCGCCAGGTGCTCGCGCTGTCGCTGCGC
>JBCCUO010000297.1:0-5566 GCA_039196805.1 Planctomycetota bacterium
GCTCCAGCGGGTTGGTCAGCTCCAACATCTCGTCGAATGTGCAGCCGTGGCTGCGGCATTTTCGGTGAGTCCGGGCCGCAGCCAGGGCGGTCTTGCGTCGCTTGAATTCCAAGTGCGCTTGGAACGCGTTGATCGCTCGTTGACGCCGGGAGACGTAGTAGTTCACGATCTCGCGGGGGATGGCCAGCGACGCGTTGATCAATCCAAAGGCAACACGCTTGGGCAGCCTCGCCAGATACAGGCGGTGGAATTGCGAGAAAACTTCGTCTTGAATTCCCTTGATCGCGGCGTCGAGCTCCTCTTGCTGCGTGAAGACCAACCGATCCTCGACTTCGATGCAAAGCGGTTTTAGGTAGTAGACTTTGGCGCCGGTTCGCTTCGCCGGGCCGCCCAAGAACTCGTCGAGCCGCGTTTGCACGCAAGCTGGGATCGTGTCGGTGATCTGATCAAAGTGTTTTCGCTCGGTTACGCTGACAAACAGCTTGCCTTTGGGTAGACGAATCGAAGCGCGACGCATCTCCAGCTTACGCACCTGAGTGAATTCGTCCCGGTGTGCCTTGATCACCGATTCCCATCGCTTGCCGCGTGGTGCCAGCGGAGTGTGCTTTTGCAGCATCGACTCCGCCATTGCCCTGCTTGAGTCCTTGGGCGGCACCCAAATCGGATCACCCGCCCACTTGCCAAACGGCTCCAGTTCCTGGCCCAGCGTGAACGGTTTGGCCGTGGACGAATCCACGCGTGAGGGTCTGACCGCGCTTGAAGATCGGCGTTTTGATTGTGCCGGCTGGGCGATGGCTGCCATGATCGTCTGCTCCCGAAAAGTGCATACTCGCTGGAAGGAAGCGATCGACCCCGTGCCCACCGCTGACGCCCATTGTTCCATGACCGCCTTCGACAGGGCAAGAAAATTTGGATCGTCGGGCGCGGCAATCTGCCTGGATGTTGGGCGGTTATGATGGGGCGTCCCAAATACTCGTAACTCGAAGCGTCGGCGAGGGATCGAGATCTGGGGATCCCTCGCTGACGCTTCGGGTCTGAACTTCGTCTTTCCGACCGCTGGACCTGACCCGTGAATCGCTCCTGCTGGCGAACGCCGTTCGCCCTCTCTTTGATCGGCATTGCGTCCGTGGCTTGGGGTGGCGATCGGATTGACTTCAATCGTGATGTTCGGCCGTTGTTGAATCAACACTGCGTGGCCTGCCATGGTGGCGTCAAGCAAGCGGGTGACCTGAGTTTCGTTTACGAGGAACCGACTCGTCAGGTGATTGAGCCGGGCGACCCCGATGGCTCCTACCTGATCGACCGTGTCATCAGCCGAGATGCTGAGGAGCGGATGCCACCTCCCGACCACGGGCGAGCTCTCAATGATCAGGAGATCGACACGCTTCGTCAGTGGATCCGTCAGGGCGGCCAGTGGGGTGATCATTGGGCGTTCCTGCCGCCTCGGTTGCATGATCCTCCGACGCGACATGAAGACGAATGGAGTCGCGACCGAGTCGATCGATTTGTCTTCGATCGATTGACCGCCGCTGAATTGCAGCCGAATCCGGAAGCATCGCCGGAGCGCTGGCTACGACGAGTCTCGTTGGACCTAGTTGGTATGCCTCCGACACCGCGAGAACGCAAGGCATTCTTGG
The DNA here is from genome assembly GCA_039196805.1 of Planctomycetota bacterium. Lineage (GTDB taxonomy): Bacteria > Planctomycetota > Planctomycetia > Pirellulales > Pirellulaceae > JBCCUO01. The sequence goes on from JBCCUO010000297.1 coordinate 1,638, forward strand.
AGTCGATTGGTACGAGTGGCGAATTGGCGTATCGATCGGAGGTCAACCGGTTGCTTGGTTCCCACGGCTTTGGAGAACGATGGGCTAGCGTATGGCTCGATGCGGTGCGTTATGCCGACTCTCGTGGACTGGGGCAGGACGGTCGACGAACGATTTGGAAGTATCGCGATTGGGTGATCCGCGCGTTGAACGACGACGTACCCTACGACCAATTCACGATCCGACAGCTTGCTGGTGACTTGCTGCCCGAGCCAACCATGGATGATTTGGTTGCGACCGCGTGCAATCGTTTGACGCAGACCAACGAGGAGGGCGGCACCGATGACGAGATGTTCCGTGTTGAGGCGGTGATCGATCGCGTCAACACCACCTGGCAAACCTGGCAAGGCATCTCGTTCGGCTGCGTCCAGTGCCATTCGCATCCGTACGATCCGATTCGCCATGACGAGTACTATCGATTTGCGGCCTACTTCAACAACACGCAGGATTGCGATCTTTCCAGCGAGGAGCCGACGGTAGCTGTTCCTGTCGACGACGCCGCGACGCAGCAAGCAATCGAACTCGACCGTGAGATCAAGCAACTGTGGGACGCTGAATGGCGTTTGGTCGCCGATCAGCTTCACGACGAGTCGAGTTGGATGCCGCTGTTGGACAGCCACTTGTCCACCAATAACTCCACCCGAGTTGACGCGGTCAGTGTCGACGGCGTCGAGGAGATTCAGACTCGGGGGAACGTCGCCAGGCAAACGACGGTCGTCGTCGACGCTGCCCCGCCGGAATCCGTTGAGCAACTGACTGCGATTCGCTTCACGGGGTTGCCGAGTGATTTGGTGGCCGCCGAAAAGGACTCCGAGTGGGGGTTTGTGCTGTCCCACATCAAGGCGTCACGCGTTTCATTCGACGGTGAGACACAACCTCTTGAGATCGCGTTTGTCCTGGCCGATGAGCCGGACCCGATCCTTGATCCACAGCTGAGCTTGAACGCGAAGAACAGCAAGGGGTTTGCAGCCTACTCGCGGATTCATTTTCCTCGCAGCGCCGCGTTCATCCTGGCGAAGCCTCTTGAGATCAAGCCGGGCGACCGGCTGAAGATTGCAATCGCTCAGGACGTGTTTGAGTTGGGCGCGTTTCCGCTGGTCGTTCGGAGAATGCGTTTGGCGGTCAGCGACAGCAAGGCTTGGACCGGTTGGTGGACCGGTGAAGAACGTGTCGAGATGCGCCAACGTCTGGGAAGACTTCGAAAGCAGAGGTCTCGCATTCAGTCGGTCAAGATTCCAATCATGTCCGAGCGACCCGCGAAATTTAGGCGGCCGATGTTTGTCTTCACGCGTGGGAACTACCTGGACAAATCGGATGCCGTTGATGCGGGGGTGCCCACGGCGCTGTTGGATGCCGACCTTCCGCCCGATCGTCTGGCGATGGCGAAGTGGATCGCGAGTCCTGAAAACCCTTTGACCGCCAGAGTCGCTGTGAATCGTATTTGGGCGCAGTTGTTCGGCATCGGCTTGGTGGAGACGCAAGAGGACTTTGGTTCCGCAGGTGCTGCTCCTTCGCATCCCTTGCTGTTGGACGATCTGGCGGCCCGCTTTCAAACGAAGATGGGATGGAGTCTGAAAACGCTGCTTCGCGAATTGGTGCTCAGCTCGACTTACCGCCAGTCGTCGCGAGCCGAGGCGGCGACCTTGGAGCCCGATCCACGCAATCGGCTGCTCAGCCGCGGACCACGCGGCCGCCTGCCCGCCGAGTCGGTGCGTGACCAGGCGTTGGCCGTGTCGGGATTGCTGTCCCGCAAAGCGTTCGGACCGCCGGTTCACCCACCCATTCCCGATGGCGTATGGGATCCGTTTCAAAGTAGCGACAAATGGAACACTCCCAGCACCGATGATCCTGACCGCTACCGCCGGACGGTCTACACCTACACCAAGCGATCGATTCCGTACCCGGTGATGGCGTCGTTCGATGCGCCGTCACGCGAGTTCTGCTCGATGCGACGATTGCCATCGAATACACCGCTGCAAGCATTGATGACCCTGAACGATCAAACCTTCGTGGAAGCGAGCCAGGCGTTGGCCAATCGAATGCGGAATCATGACTGTCTGCTGCGTGATCAGTTGGCGTACGGGTTCAGTCTGGCCGTGTGCCGGAACGCGACACCGGCTGAAATGACCGAGCTGCTGCGGCTGCACGACACGTTGTCGCATCAGCATGACTCCGCTCCGCTGGTGACGATCGCCAACGTGCTCTTGAACCTTGACGAGGTGTTGACGAAATGAGTCTTCGGAATGTCATTCAGCAGGCCAACGAGAGCCACTTAGAACTTCAAACGCGGCGTCACTTTCTGCATCACTGTTCGGCCGGACTGGGCGCGTTATGGTTGGCGTCACAGTCGAGTGAGCTGTCCGCATCCGAGGGCGCTGCCAGTCCGCCCGTAAGGCCTGATGCCAAGGTCAAGCGGGTGATCTACTTGCACATGATCGGGGCGCCCAGCCAGCTGGAGCTGTTTGACTACAAGCCGGCCCTTGAGGCTTACGATGGCAAAGAGTGCCCGCAAGAGTACTTGGAAGGTCAACGGTTTGCGTTCATTCGCGGTGTTCCATCGATGCTGGGTCCGCAGTACCCATTCGCTCAGCACGGCGATAGCGGGGCTTGGATCTCGGACCGATTGCCTCAATTCGCTGGCGTCGCCGACCAGATTTGCTTCATCAAGTCGATGCGAACCGACCAGTTCAATCACGGGCCCGCCCAACTAATGGTGCACTCGGGGCAAGCTCGTGTCGGCTATCCATCGATTGGTTCTTGGGTGACCTGGGGACTGGGATCGGAGACGGAAGACTTGCCAGGCTTCATCGTCCTGTTGTCCGGTGGACGACCTCCGAGAGTCGGCAATGCGCTGTGGAGCAGTGGGTTCTTGCCGTCGGTCTATCAGGGCGTGCAGTGTCGATCAAAAGGGGATCCGGTGCTGAACGTGGGCAACCCCAGTGGCGTCAAACGAGATCAACGCCGCGCCGCGTTGGATGCGCTCGGTCGACTGAACCGGATCAACCACGACGCCTTTGGCGATCCGGAAACGCTGACGCGGATCGCGCAGTACGAGATGGCGTTTCGGATGCAGATGGCGGTGCCTGAAGCGATGGACATCAACTCGGAGCCTCAAGCGATCCACGACGAGTACGGCACTGAGCCGGGAAAAGAATCGTTTGCCAACAACTGCCTATTGGCTCGGCGTTTGGCCGAGCGGGGCGTGCGATACATCCAGCTCTTTGATTGGGGATGGGATTCCCACGGAGCGGCCAAGCAAGGCTCGTTGACCGGAGGGTTTGTCGACAAGTGCCGCAGCATCGATCGTCCGATGACCGCGTTGATTCGCGACTTGCGACGGCGGGGCATGTTGGACGACACGTTGATCGTTTGGGGCGGCGAGTTCGGTCGCACGTCGATGGCAGAGAACCGAGGCGGGGTCGCCACCAAGTTTGTCGGCCGTGATCACAACCCCAACGCCTTCACCCTGTGGATGGCGGGTGCCGGTGTGAATTCCGGCATGACCTACGGGGAAACCGACGCCATGGGATACCAGGTGGCCGAGAATCCGGTCGAGCTACGAGACTTTCATGCAACGCTTCAGCATCTACTGGGGATCGACCACCAGCGAATGGTTTTTCCCTTCCAAGGCCTGAAGCAAAAGCTGACCGGAGTCAAACCCGCACGGGTGGTGAACGAGATCTTGGCGTGAGGTGGTGGTAGGGAGACGCATTTCTTCAGATGTGGGCGCGTGCGAGAGAGTCAAATAGAGAGAATTCACCTCTCCGCCGGGCATTGGTGTCTACACATCTCGTGCTGGCTCCCTTCTCCTCCCGGCTTTGCGGGGGAGAAGGGCTGGGGATGAGGGGGCCGTCGCAGAGCGAAGTTGGGAACAGATAGGTAGGTTGGCC
>JBCCUO010000298.1:0-5561 GCA_039196805.1 Planctomycetota bacterium
CAAGCTTTCCAATCCGTGCCGATGACGTTGCGGGAACGTTCAGGTTTGGCACATTGCTCCCAGGGAACAGATGATGAGTCTCCGCGAACTGCACTTCGATTCGTTTGACCAAGCGATCGACGAGGTGAACCGGTTGGCGTCGGGCCCGACGACAACTGTTGGGCACTACTCGCATGGCCAGATTCTCGAACATTTGGCACGCGCCTTGGACATGAGCCTCGGCAAGGCTTCACCTCCCAAGGTTGGGCTGCCACTTCGCATTCTGGGTCGCTTGATTCGAAACATGGCGATCCATAAGCCGATGAAGCCAGGTTTCAAATTGCCGAAGGGCGCACAGGACGTTCTTTGGCCGACGGAAGCGGTGACGGTTGAACAAGGAATGGCTCACTTGATACCCTCCGCTGCCGAATTCATGGCGAGTTCAGAACTGAGTCCCAATCCGTTTTTTGGCAAGTTGACCAAAGAGCAGCACCTGCAACTTCAATCACGGCATTTCGCGATGCACCTCGGCTTCATTTACCCATCCGAGGACGATAGCTGATCGACGATTCTTGATGCGATTGCTAACGATGCGGTCGCGGCCGGCGACGGTGCATTCAGCACATGAACCGCGTGGGGCGTCCGCCGGATCAAAAAGTCATCCACCAATTGTCCATCGGGTTGGATTGCTTGCGCCCGCACGCCCGCTCGGCCCGGCTTCAAATCGGACGATTGAATCGACGGGATCAATTTCTGAAGCGCACCAACGAAAGCGGTTTTGCTGAGCGATCGATGGATCTCGCCCAAGCCCATTCGCCAATGTTTCACCGCGAGTTTGCGAAAGCCGCTGAAACAGGCGGTCTCCAGCAGGTCCTTCGGGTTCACGTTGCCCCACGAATAGCCTTCGCGAGCCAGGGCCAAGACGGCGTTTGGCCCGCATTCCACGCCCCCGTCAATCATTCGGGTGAAGTGAACGCCTAGGAATGGAAATGCCGGGTCGGGAACGGGGTAGATCAAGTTTCGGCACAGTGACTCACTGGCCTGCGTCAATTCGAAGTACTCGCCTCGAAACGGTACGATGCGAACGTCGGTCTCACCACCCGCCATGCGATAAAGACGATCACTGTACAGGCCGCCGCAGTTGACCAGTTGGCCGCATTCCAACGAGTCTCCTGCCTCACTGCTCAGGTGCAACGATCCGCTGCGCTGGTTGATGGTCGTCACGCGGCAGTTCAGACGAGCGACGCCCCCTATTTCCGTCAGCTTCCCGGCCATGACTTCGCAGACGCGGCGGTAGTTGACGATGCCGGATTCGGGGACATGCAGCGCAGCCAGCCCGGCGACGGCGGGCTCAAGCTCTCGCAACTCATCCGTGTTGATCTGGCGATGCTCGACTCCGTTCGCTTTGGCACGCTGAGCAATCGCGTCCAACCGGGCGATCTCGTCAGCAGTTGTGGCTACGACGACCTTACCGCACCGATCCCAAGGTATCTGATGCTGTTCACAGAACGCCTCCATCAGCGCTTTGCCCTCACGGCAGCACAACGCCTTCTCGCTTCCTGGACGATAATAGAGTCCCGAATGCAAGACGCCACTATTGTGGCCGCTTTGGTGCTGAGAGACTGCGGACTCCGCCTCGACCACGCCGACGCGACGTTCCGGCGAGCGCTGTTTCAGTGTCAGTGCGGTCGCGAGGCCGACGATGCCGCCACCCACGATCAGCGTATCGAACGTGATCGTACCGCCGGCGCTCTTTCTCGCGGGCTCGGTCACCTAAAGCTCGGCCAACCGACCCGTGCTGTCACCGATTGACTCGGCGGGCGTTCCCATCACGTCCAACATCGAAAGGAACAGGTTGCCCATCGGACGCTCATCCTTCGTTGTGATGTACCGCCCCGTTTCGATTTGGCCACCCGCCGAACCCGCAAGCACGATCGGCAGGTCTTCGTGGCGATGGCGGTTGCCATCGCTGATCCCGCTGCCATAGAGAACCATGGAGTGGTCCAACAGCGTGCCACCGTGTTCCTGCACCGAATCCATCTTGTCCAGGAAGTAGGCGAACTGTTCGGCCAGATAGAGGTCGATCTTCTCGATCTTGGCGACGGTCTCTGGCTTATTTCGGTGGTGGCTCAGTCCGTGGTGCGCTTCTTTGACGCCCACATCGGTGTACGCCCGATTCCCACCGGCGTTGTCCAGCATGAAGGTGGCGACCCGCGTGGTATCAGTTTGAAAACCGATCACCATCAAGTCGTACATCAGCCGAGCGTGCTCACGAAACGCTTCGACGCGGCCATACGGGACGTCCAGGTCAGGCAGCGCCGCCGCATCTTGGTGTTCCACCATCTCAATGCGGCGTTCCACTTCACGGATACTGGTGAAGTACTCATCCATCTTGCGTTGATCGGTTCGTCCGAGTCGCTTGACCAGTCGTTCCGCGTCGGCTCGTACCACGTCCAGGATGCTACGACGCAAGAAATTCTGTTCGCGTCTCTGGATGCCGTCACCGGTCGAAAACATGCGTTCAAACGCTGCCCTCGGAATGGTTTCCTTGGGCATCGGTTGGGTCTCGTTTCGCCACGACACATTGGACGAATAAGCGCAGCTGTAACCGCTGTCGCAGCTGCCCGCATTGCGGCTACCTTTCAGTCCCAGTTCAATCGAGGGCAATCGAGTTTGATCACCCAGTTGTTGGGCCGCGACCTGGTCGACCGAGATGCCAAGACGAATGTTGCTGCTGGTTTTCACCGGGCGCGCGGCGGTCAGAAAGGTGGCGCCACAGCGAGCATGGTCACCCGCTCCATCGCCATTGCTGCGCCCGTTGTCGTGGGCCAAGCCGGAAATGACATTCAGTTTCGATTGATGGGCGGCCAGTGGCTTGAGCGTTTCCGATAGCTGCCAATCGTGTTGGCTTCCGGTCGGCTTCCACTTCGGCATGATCGCGCCGTTGGGAAAGAAGATGCATGCCATACGCACCGGAGCTGTCGTCGCTTCGCTCGCAAACGCACTGCTTGCCATCGGAGTCATCGCTTCCAACGCAGGCAGTCCAAGTGCCAGACCGGCACCACGTAACAGTGTCCGTCGACTCAGTTGGGCCATCGTGGCATCGTCTCGCTTATTCATTATCGGCAACCTCCCACTCGTAATACTGAAACGGCTGACTTTCGATGATCTCCATGATCAAGTCTGTCATCCGATGCCCCGACTTTTCGGTCGTCTGAAGGATTGTATCGATCGTGCAGCGATCGTTCGGTGTTAACTCGCGCCCCAAGGCAAACCCGAGCAGTCGTTTCGAGACCGTTCGGGCAAAGGCCTTTCGTTCGCTTTTTCCCAGGATCTGACTCAGTTCAGCACCGCCGGAGAACACTCGTCCACCAGGCAGTTCGCCGCTGGCGTCGATTGGTATGCCGTCGGCATCACTACGGTATCGTCCGACGGCGTCAAACTCCTCCAGGCCGAAACCCAGCTGATCCATCACGCGGTGACACGCCGCACACCCGGGATCATCACGGTGCAACTCCAGTTGCTCGCGAAGACTGGCGCTCGCGTCCGCGGTCTTGGTCTCACCCAATTCGGGGACGTTCGCTGGCGGCTCTGGTGGAGGCGTCCCGAGGACGTTTTCCAGGATCCACTTGCCGCGAAGCACCGGTGACGTCCGCGTCGGGTAACTGGTCAACGTCAGGACGCCAGCGTGACCCAGCACACCGCGACGTGGGGTCGACTTCAGCGATACCCTGACGAAGGAATCGGTTGTGCCGGATTTTTTGGTCGCGACCCGGTAGGGTTTGTCTAACCCATAATACGTCGCCAACGCTTCATTGACGAATGTGTAGTCGGCTAGCAGCAACTCTTCGGCGGGTAGGTTGCGCTGCAACACCGACAGGAACAGTGTTTCTGTCTCGCGCTGCATCGCCGCGATCAATTCGGGCGTCACCTGTTGGAATTGGTCGCTATCGACCTGGTGCCCTTGCAGATTGCGAAGTCCCAACCACTGGGCCGCAAACTCGCTGGCCAAGGTTCTCGCTTTGTCGCTCGTCAGCATTCGTCGCACCTGCTTTCGCAATCCGTCGCCCCGAAGCTGGTTGCGACGTGCTGCCTCCAACAGAGCCTCGTCAGGCGTGCTGCTCCACAAAAAGTACGAGAGCCGGGTGGCAAGTTGGTATGGCGTTACTTTGACCAGTGCCGACTCGGAATCGGGTGCATCGGGTTGCCAACCGCTCGGCGGCATTTCGCTGCGGAACAGGAATCGTGGCGACACCAAGGCGGCCGCAATCGCTGTGCGGAGGCCGGTGTAGTAGTTCTCGCTCTGCTCTGTCACGGTGACGGTCAGGTCGACATACGGCTCCAGCTCCTCGTCGGTGACCGGCCCACGAAACATCTTTTGCAACAGCGGCTCCAAGCAACGCTCGGCCGATTGGTCAACCTTGCGGAAGCTGCCATCACTGCGCTGAATCGGAACAGACCGCGCGATCTCATTTTGCTTCGGACCCAGCATGGAATCAGGATATTCGCTGGGACCCTCCAAGCTGACTCGGCGGAGCATGGTCGGATAGACTTCGTGATCGAAATATCGCGTCACGTCCTCCAGCTTGCCCAATGACGCGAGCCCATCAGCGATGACTTGGTCGGTCAGTTCGCTCAGCCGGCTGAATCGTGTTTGGCCGACCACCAACTCACGATCATCCAAAACCGGCTCCATGATCAGCGTCAGCGGACCCTTGGTCAGCTCTACAGTCTCTCGCTCGCGGTCAGATCGTCCGCTGCCGCCGTAGTAGCCAAATTCGCAGATCGCGATCAAGACGCCGTCAGTGCCATAGATGGCAAGACGGGATTGTTTGTCTTCCATTGACGCGCCCCCGGAGATCGACAAGCTATAGCGACCGTCCAGCGGTACATCGAACTGAGTCCAAACATAAGCGTCACGTTGAGGAAAACGCCCGTTGAAGCTGCCAGTGACAAAGTCGCCTTGAACCACCAACTGGTCGGCGGGACGGTCCGCATCTATCCGTGGTAATTCACTCGGGTCGATCACTGCGGCTTTGGCGATCGAATTTGCCGCGTCCAAGTACTTCTCGATCAATAGCGTGGACAGCGAGAGCACGTCTGCGTTGTTATCAAATCCACCACCGACCTCGTCCGAGGGAAACGCGGCGGCTGGGTCCAAGTCGACCCCCAACAGGTCACGCACGGTGTTGTTGTATTCCGCTCGATTCAATCGTCGCGTTGTGATCTTCGACGGTTTGGGTCTCAAGTCACAGGTAGCGACGAAGAGCGTCTGATCGATGCTGTCGCCGAGCACCTGTCTCTGCGCGTCCGTCGGCAGGTCGTAGTCCTCCGGCGGCATCGCGCCGAATCGAATCATGTCCAGGGCTCGCTGGAACGCCGCCCCATCTTGCTGAATTGCAGCCAGCGAACCGAACCGCGACAGATCAAGTTCGGCCTCCGGTTCATCCGCGCCATGGCAGTCGACACAAAACTGCTGCATCAGCGGCCAGCCCTCTCTAAGCCAATCGCTCTGGGCTTTCGATGCTTTCTCGGAAAGCTTTGTTGGACTTTCCTCGTGCGACCGCGAATCGGCACCATCG
>JBCCUO010000299.1:0-5545 GCA_039196805.1 Planctomycetota bacterium
GACGAGCCGGTCATCGCGGTGCATCATGCTGCCGTGAAGACGATGCCGGTTGCGCAGGTGGATGGCTACGCCATCGATCGCTCTTATGTGGGCCGAACGGAGCCGGACCGTACCAGCCAATTGAGCCTGGAGCTTGGCGGGTTGGTAACCGAGGTGCTGGCCGACGAAGGCGATCGGGTGCGGCAAGGTGACGTGATCGCAAGGTTAGACACCGCAATTCTTCAGTCCCGTCGCGACAGCGTGCAGGCCCAAGTGGCGGAACATCAGGCTGCGCTGGACGAGATGCTTGCCGGACCGCGTCTGGAAGTGATCGAGGCCGCGCGAGCAGACGTCGCGCATTGGACTGCCCAAGAACAACTGGCCGACGTCACACGACAACGCCAGCACCGTCTGATGACGCGCGGAGCGGGATCGCAGCAAGATCTTGACGACGCCGGTTTCGGTCAACGTTCTGTTGAAGGTCGACTGCTGGCGGCGAAGGCTCGTCTGAAGGAACTTGAAAACGGCACGCGTCAGGAAAAGGTGAATGCCCAGCGTGCGATGTTGCAGCGAGTCAGGAGTGACCTTGCCTCGATCGACATCCAACTGGCCAAGTCGGCGTTGACCGCACCGTTTTCGGGGCGAGTCTCAAGACGTTTTGTCGACGAAGGTGCGGTGATCGATGCGGGCAGCCCCGTCGTCGAACTGATGGAAACGGGTCGCATGGTCGTCCGCGTCGGAGTGCCACCTGAGTCTCTGCACGCCTTTCCCGCTGGCTCGGAACAAAAAATTCAGCTTGGTGGTCGTGAAGTCATGGTACGCGTTCGATCGCGTCGCCCCGATGTGAATCAGCAATCGCGAACGGTGGGTGTGTTGATGGAACTGGCTGACGACTCGTTCGGAGTCCGCTCGGGGGAACTGGTGACGGTGCGGTCTTATCAGCAGATCGATCGGCCTGGCTATTGGGTGCCATTGTCGGCACTATCTGAAAGTCATCGCGGGCTCTGGTCGGTCTACGTGACCGTGCCAGCCGACTCAGAGAGTGGTGTGTTCCAGCTCAGGCAACGCGAGCTGGAACTGATTCACCAAACATCGCATCTGGCTTACGTACGCGGCAGTCTGAGCGACGGCGAGCTAATCGTCCGCGATGGCGTGCAACGACTGGTTCCAGGCCAATTGGTCAGAGCCGTTCCTCCCTCCGACTCGATTGTCGTAGCGGGCACTGACTCACCGTATGTCCAACAGCACTGAGTCTTAACCCCCGACTCCTCCCAGTCCGATCTGGAGACGATCATGTTTCGAACGCTTTACTACGACAATCGACAGTTGTTGCTACTGAGTCTATTGATCATCGCCACCGGCGGCGTTTCGGCGCTTTGGGCCTTGCCGCGATTGGAGGATCCACGGATCAAGAATCGCAATCCCATCATCGTGACCACACTACCCGGCGCATCGGCGGAACGTGTGGAAGCGTTGGTCACCGAGAGGTTGGAAGAGGAGCTTCGCGAAGTCCCCGAAATCAAGGAAATCGAATCCGATTCACGCGCCAATGTTTCGCTCATTAAGATCGAACTGAAAGACAATGTCGACGACACCATCGAGGTCTTCACGCGCCTACGCGACAAGTTGGCGGACGTGGAATCGGAGCTACCGCCCTCTGCGGGGAAGCCCGACTTCGATGATCAGCGCGGGGCAGTCGCCTTCACGCTGATCGTGGGTGTCACTTGGGATCATCCCTCAGAACCAGTCCTTGGCGTGCTGGGTCGGACAGCCGAGGAACTGGCGACTCGACTTCGAAACCTCTCCGGTACCGACGTGGTCCGTCGTTACGGAGTTCCCGATGAAGAGATCACGGTCACGCTTGATCGAGACAAGCTGGCGCACTTGGGACTCACTGTTGCCCAGGTCACGGCGCGTGTCCAGGCTGCGGACAGCAAGATCCCCGCCGGCATGTTTCGCTCGGCGGAACGTGACATGGTGATTGAAGTTCGAGGCGACTTTCAAACACTCGACCGCATTCGCGAGATTCCGCTGCAGATTGATCGTGACGGGCAGGCGGTCCGACTAGGCGAGGTTGCGGTCGTCGAACGATCTTATCGTAACCCGCCCACTGAAATCGGTCTGATGAATGGCAAGCGGACGGTCTACGTTGCCGCCCGGATGCTGAGTGATCGTAGAGTCGACGTCTGGGTGAATCAGGCCCGAGCGGTCACTCGGGAGTTTCAGCGAACGCTTTCTCCCACGATGCAGTTGGTCGAAGTATTTGATCAGAACCACTACACATCGAAGCGTCTGGGCGAGTTGGGCAGCAATCTGATCCTGGGGGCCGGCGTCGTCATGTTGGTGATCTTTGTGATGATGGGTTGGCGATCCTCCTTGTTGGTGGGACTTTCACTGCCACTCGTGTCAGCGATGGTGCTGTTCGCGATGCTGGTGATGGGCATTCCTTTGCACCAGATGTCGGTTTTTGGACTGATCGTCGCTATGGGTCTGCTGATCGACAATGCGATCGTCATGGTGGACGACGTTGCGGCCCAAATGAAGCAGGGCAAGCCACCCCGTTCCGCGATTGCTGTGACGGTTGGTCACTTGTCCGTTCCGTTGTTGGGATCCACGCTGACCACGGTTGTGGCTTTCTTGCCGATTCTCCTGCTTCCCGGTAGCGTCGGCGAGTTCGTTGGGACGATTGCCACGACGGTGATCTTGGCGTTGATCTTTTCGCTGTTCGTTTCGATGACCATCATCCCCGCACTAACCGGTTGGTTCGGCCACTTCTCGAGTGACAAGCGATGGTATCGTCACGGTCTGGATACTCCGCGACTGGCTGGGATCCTGCGCTGGACTGTGGGACTGGCGGTTCGTCGTCCCATGCTGGGAATCCTACTCGCCGTCTCGCTGCCCGCGGTGGGATTCATGAGGTTGGGCGATCTTGGCAATCAGTTCTTTCCGGCGGCGGACCGCGACCAATTCCACATCCAAGTTTGGATGCCACGCGGGACATCGATCTGGCAAACGTCCCGAACGGTACAGCGTATGGAACGTCAGATCCGAGAGGCCGGCGGAGTGACGGAGGTTAATTGGCTGGTCGGCGGAAGTGTACCCACGGTCTACTACAACATGATCATGGATCAGGATCGTAAGCCAAGCTATGCGCAAGCGGTCGTCACGGCCAAGTCCGCGGAACACGCGAAAAGGCTAATTAGCCAACTGCAAAGCCATCTGGATCAGCAGTTTCCGCAGGCGCAGACGGTTGTTAAGGCGCTGGGCCAGGGACCGCCGGTCGAAGCGCCGGTGGAAGTGCGTGTTTCCGGTCCCAGTGTGGCCCAACTGAAACGTATCGGCCAAGACCTGCAGCGGATGCTGTTGATGACACCGCAGGTGGTTCACACGCAGACTTCGTTTGATGTTGCCGAGTCGAAGCTGTGGGTGGAAGCGGATGAAGTTCAGACGCGACTCGCTGGACTGACACTGGGTGACTTGGCCGTCCAGCTTCAGTCGACGTTGGAAGGCAACGTTGCTGGAACAGTGCTGGAGCAGACCGAAGAGCTGCCCGTTCGATTGCGTTTGGACGACTCGGTCCGCGCCGACTTGGATCAGATCGCCACCAGCAAGATTGTGCTGCCGCGGGCCTCCGTCGGCGATATCAGATGGACGCCTCTTTCGTCACTGGGTGATCTGACGCTCAAGCCGCAAACCGCTAGCATCCATCGCCGCAATGGCGAACGATCGACCACGGTGAAGGCTTATGTTGACGCGGGCGCCTTGGCCCCGGAGGTGACACAAGCATTCTTGGAGCGAATGGAGGCAGAAGGTTACGAACTGCCATCCGGCTACACACTTGATATCGGTGGAGATGCCGAGGAGTTGCGGTCGGCGATGTCGAACCTGTTTCGATTCGCGCCGGTGCTGTTGGTGATCATGATCACGACGGTGGTGCTCTCCTTTCGCTCGTTCGCCCTGGCGGGAATCCTGGGCGGCGTGGCGGCTTCATCAGCGGGGCTCGCGTTTCTGTCGCTTTGGGTTGCCGGCTTCCCTCTCGGGTTCAATCCACTGATCGGGATGGCGGGACTGATCGGAATCGCGCTCAATGACAGCATCGTCGTGCTGGCTCAGATTCGCACGAATGCTGCCGCGCGATCGGGAGTGGTTAGCGCGATCGTGGATGAGGTCATGAAAACCAGTCGCCATGTCTTATCGACGACACTGACGACGATTGGAGGATTCGTGCCGCTACTGATTGGCGGAGGCGATTTCTGGCCACCCCTGGCGATTGTGATCGCCGGGGGAGTCGGGGGAGCATCCATCCTGGCCCTGCTTTTCGTTCCGGCCGGCTATGTCTTGCTACGTCCCTGGTCGGAAATTCAGGAAGTAGCGCCGTCGACGATTGGCTCCCCGTCAGGTTCGAACCACGGTCGTTGATGTTGTCGCACGAGCCGGGAAACCAAGGTTTGTTGGCGGCGTCCGATTGCGCAGCCGAACTGAGCCACTGCCGGCATCGAAGGTGTCGCTGTAAGGCAAAGATTCGATTCGCTGCAACCACGCTTGCGAAATCGCCTGCATCAGTTCTCGCTCAGTTTGTCGGTTCGCGTACTCAAAGTCCTTGAACCTGGCGACTTTGTCGACGCTCACGCAATGGCTAGCAGGAACTTCGTTCGGACCGGTGTCTTTCCGATTCAAGTGGACGCGTGCTTGCTTGATCGCTTGGCGTTCGAAGCGGGTTTCAACCGCGGTCCGAACGGCCACGGCCGGATCGCTCTCTAATTCGGATAACTTCCGAATGTCGAAAACCGCTTGGTCGACGAGCGATTCGCAGGGATTCGCTCGAGGCCGCAGCGCGGCAAGCTAGTCCCGGATCGGCGCCCCGATCGGCGGCTTGGGGCGAGAAAGTCGATTCGGAAGCTTGAATTCTGGGCGTTCGGGCATGAGAAAGAGGATGCGCAAGTTGCTCGCCTGTAAGTGGAGTCGGCACGCGCATCCTCGACTCAAAACGTTGACATCGCCGAGGGCGTATTTCGGCCACTCGCGTGGTGAGTATTCTGTGAGAGGAGGCGAAGTCGCGAGTCCGAAGAAGGTGTCATCTTGACGAGAACGGATTGGCGGTTTCAAACGCTGCCTCGTGCCCGCCACGCCGGAAGCCTGAATGTTGGCACATCACCTTCGAATACTGCAAATTGATGATTGAGAAACTGCACACGCCGATGACGGACGACCTGCGGATCGCGGCAATGAAGCCGCTGATGCCGCCACAGGAGCTGATGGCTGAGATCCCCGTGGACCCGTCGCTCGCGGAGACGATTTCTGAATGCCGCGGCGGCGTTCGTCAGGTTCTTCGCCATCAAGATGATCGTTTGGTCGTGGTCGTCGGTCCCTGCTCGATCCACGATCCCGAGGCGGCTTTGGAGTACGCTCGGATGCTGGCGGTGCAACAGCAAACGCACAGCGATCATCTACTGGTGATCATGCGGGTTTACTTCGAAAAGCCGCGGACCACCGTCGGCTGGAAAGGCCTGATCAACGACCCGGGGCTCGACGACAGTTTTGAGATCAATCGCGGGCTACGGACGGC
>JBCCUO010000300.1:0-5543 GCA_039196805.1 Planctomycetota bacterium
ACCTTTTTCATGAAGGTCGCTAGTGTTGCATGTGGAATATCCTTCATGTGTTGAGCTTATTCCCAAAGCCCAGACAATGGAATACAAGTTAAGGGTCCCACACATAGCTGGAGTATGTGGATGTATGAAAGGGAGCCCCGAAAACCAGTGCTGCCATCGCCACCAATGAGACAGCCAGCAACTCCAAGCGTCCGGTCATGCCGCGGTACAACGCGACCGCCACGCCCCGCAAGCTCTGCGGATGGAAGATTTCTCGGGTCAGCGTCCAGGCCTGCGAAAGATCTTGCCAACCGAACGGCGGTGCATTGCGAATCCACATCAACTGGGCGTCCAGTTCGTCGCGAAACGCCTCCGTCTCCTGGTACCGCGTTTCCAGTTCGGCGCGCAGACTGATCAACTCCGTTTGGTAGCGTTCCAGGTCCTTCAAATACGACGCGATCAAAACCTCTTCCGCGTCGTTTAGTTCCTTCGGGCTGAGTGTCGGTTCAACATTGGCGGACTCAGTAAACCCGATCAGTCGTCGTGATTCCGCACCATCGAGCCGAAGCTCGGCTTCAGCCCGCCAGCTTTGGGCGTTCTCGATCTTGCGGTCGATCACCGCGATGCGGTCGCGGAACTCCCCGCCGGTGGGCAACGAGTTTCGAGCCAGCTGCATTCTTAGTCCCAGGCTGGTCCCCAGCTGACCGCCCGCATCCAAGTCTCGAGTCACACTCTTGCTGATTGAATCGCGTCTGGATCGTAGTGACTCGACCGAATCGCGCTCCGATGCAATGGATTGCTCCAGTTCAGCGATCTGATTGTTGATCAGTTTCCATTCATCGGCCCGTTGCAGGATCAGCGAGCGCTTCGAATCGACGTTTTGCTCGTCCATCTGGGCTTCAAACAAAGCCAGTGAATCCTCGATCTGCGATTCGCGAAATTGCTTCAACGCATTGGTCCAGGCGTTCGCTTTGCGTTCGGCCAGTTGCACCTGCTGCTTGGCGAGTTGAATCTGCAGTGGGACGAGGTCGGTTTCGGCAGCCAACAGCTTCTGCTGCGACTGCATCTGCTGAAGCTCACTGTTTGCGGCCTCCAGCTCGGCCGTCTGTTTGGACTGAAGCAACCCCGATAGCACGCCGTCAGGATCGTCGCTCTGCTCGGGAACCGTCGCCGACTCCAGAGCCGTGATCGCTTGTCGAATCGCTTGGATATCTTGCGGCAATTTTTGTAGCAACGACTCTCGTTCTTGCGATTTCTTTTCCAGTTGCTGAAGCGTGTCTCGCGCGGCCGCCAGTTCGGTGTCGGATTCCGTCTTCCTCTGACGCACCTCCTGGATCGAAAGACCTTCCGTTTCCAGCGGCTGCGAGGGCGGTGCGATCTTCGACTGCTCAGTCAATCGCTGGGCCGCTGCGACTTGCTCGGGCAACTCCTGCAGTGCCTTGTTGATCGCCGCCAATTCCGTCGCGGCCGCATTGCGTCGCTTCAACTGATCGCTCGTTTCCGCGAGCGTTTGAGCAAGTCGCTGCCGAAACGTGTCATCCAGGCTCGCATCCGCTTGGATTTCTGCCAGCTTTTGCGAGACCGCCTCCAGGTTCGTCAGCGGTGTCTGAGTCGGGGGCGCGGCCTCCGGAGTGGTCGTTTGCGGGTCTTGGGCCCTCGCCACGGCCGCCACCAGCAAACAGACGATCAGCATCAACGTTCGGCCCGACCAATCCATTCGTCCGCAACCAAAGAAAGTGCTCGGGCAACCGCCCGGTCAGAAATCCGCAACGACGTCCCCACGCGAGAACACCGACCCATCCACCCCAGATCATCCAAAAAAGCAGCGCCACAGCGAAAGAGCAAAGAAGCATCTGGCCCATTTGCTGTTAGCGATGCGCCAGATTTCCTCGTTCCATGGCTCTGCCGTGGAACACACTGCATCGGCGGCTCCGCGGTGACATCACACCCAAAGTCAGCGGTCAGCGGTCAGCGGTCAGCGGGAGCGAAGAAGCGTTTGGCGATTAGCCATTAGCGTTTAGCAAGAAGGAAGACGTTCTGTTCTCCCATTTCCCTCTCTCCCGATCCCTTTCCTTTCTTCCCGCTTCCCAAATTTTTGTCATCCAGTTCTTTGTCTACTCTTCCCCACACCGCCACTCCGCTGGTCAGCCCTCTTTGAGCAACACTAACAAGTCCGCCAATTCCTGCCTCGACACCGACCCCTCCAGCCCTGACGGCATCAGCGAGACCTCGCTCTCTTCCCGAACCTCGATCTCGTCCTTGGCGACCGTCACCGTGCGATCGATCCCGGTCGTCAACGTGATTTCCTCGTCCGACTCCTGCGCCACAAGTCCTTGATACACGGTCCCGTCCAATGTCAGCAGCTTAATGCTTCGGTAGCCCTGAGCGATATGGGAACTCGGATAGACGATCGCTTCCAGCAGGGCCAACCGCGAACGAGACTTACCGATCCGTGTCAATTCGGGGCCAATCCGACCTCCCACGTAGCCGTACTGATGGCAGACGCCGCACGCTGCCTTGCGACCGTGAAACACCCGCATACCGCGAACCGCATCTCCTTTCGGCAACTCGTTATCCAATGTCATCAGAGCGTCCGCCATCGTGCGAGGTGGACGCGACACAGCGTCGGCAACTTGTTCCGCTCGTGACCGTAACGCCAAGTCATACTCCGCGTAGGACGCCACTAGCTGTTCACGCATGACCATTCGAGCTCGATTCATCTCAGGCAACCTGTCCAGCAGCTTAGTCGCAACAGCCTGGTCGGCTTTGGCAATCGCTTCGACGACTAGCGGAAAGAATCGTGTCGGCACGTCCTCTGATCGTTTCAGCAACTGTTCCGCTGCGGAAACGCTCAAGCGCACACGCGACAGTACGGCACCAGCAGCCCCCTGCTCATCGCTGGATTCCGACGTAAGTAAGACATCGATGGCCAACTGAGACACACCATGGCTAAGTGGAGTTGTTTCCGGCGGAAGGGCTGCGGCGGCCCGTAGTCGCAATGCACTCGACTGCCCCGAATGGTTGCTCATTGCGGTCAATGCATGGACGATGTTGCGATCGTCAGCTGAGACTTCAATCCCGGCCAACCATTCGATCAGCTTCAACTGTGTGGGAGACTCCGATTCCTGTAGCAACCGGCCGATCGATGCGTCCCATTCGTCAGGCAATCGCTTGGGCCGGGTCGCAGTGACCAGCGTGGCAACTCGTCGAATGGCACGATCGTGCGTCTGCGTCGGTTCGCTGGACGTCGCCAGGGCATCGTGGAGTGCTTCGGTGATCCAATCTCGGACGACCAACTTTTCGTGCCACGCCGCCACAAGATCCAGAACCGACGCGGTCAAGTGATTCGACTCTGCCACGGAGTCCCAGCGTTGACGCAGCTCGCCCAGACAGTTCGTTGCCCAGCCCGGATGTCGTCGCAACGTTTGCACGGCGACTGACCTGAGCCCGGAATCGCTCGACAACATAGCGGACAGCAGTGATCGTGGGTCGATCTCCGATGGATCCATTTGCTCCAACAACGAGATCGCGGCGGCGGCCTGGATCGGCTGAGCATCAAACACCTGCGGGCCGATGTAGTTTTTCAATCCTGCCCGATCGTCCAATTCCATCGCGGCAAACAAAAGCGAGTGCTTCAGCGTTCGATCGTT
Source organism: Planctomycetota bacterium (assembly GCA_039196805.1). Taxonomy (GTDB): domain Bacteria; phylum Planctomycetota; class Planctomycetia; order Pirellulales; family Pirellulaceae; genus JBCCUO01. The sequence goes on from JBCCUO010000300.1 coordinate 3,630, forward strand.
TCCTGCCTTCGCGAGCTGCTCGAACAGACTTGGCAAGCAGGACCGATCACCGTGTCGGCCGATGCACTCGGCAGCGGCACGCTTGACCGCCGCGTTCGGTGACTTCTCCAGCACCATCGTCAGCAACGTTGGTCTGGTGATTCCGGTCATCGACAAAGCGTTCAGCGTCGCCGTGGTGATGACCGTATCGGCATCCTCGAGTTGCTGCAGGTAGTTCAACTGTCTTTCCAGAATCTGGATTGCCAAGTTCGTCTCCATTCGCGAGACAATCCCAATCAAATCGCATTGGGCGACAGCCGGCAGCGAGCCACGCCTCAGAGCCGCGTCGATCGTTGAACGAGCGGCTGCCCCATGGTTGACCAACCAATCGGCCGCCTTGCTTCGGGCCCGCGTCCGGTCGTCTCCCAGCAAGGCAACCGCTTGCTCGGCACTCAACTGGGACCAAGCGATTTGATTTCCCCAGGGATCCTGGACGACGTGCGCATCGTCTCGTCTCAATCGGTAAATGCCTCCTGTTGCCTTGGATTCCTCCGCGCCGCTGCTGGGGCAACACAGGTCATACCAATCGCCGGTGTCCAAGACGACCAACGATCCATCCGCGTCTTCGATGACATCGGTGGGATGAAATTCAAGGCGATCGCTGACCATTAGGACTTCACCGACCGATCGATACGTTGCACCATCGGGAATCAGCCGATGCTCTGAGACTCGATGCAAGTTGAATTGGGCACACACCAAGATGTCTTCGCTGGCCCGGCCGAACTGAATCCTCTCCAGACCACTCGGTGCCGCCGGTCCCAGTTCCGTCATGACGGGCATCAGTTCTCCGGTCCGAGGCAATCCCTCGATGACGCCATGTCGCTTACCAAACACGCTTCCATAGACGGCGTGCGCGATACCATCGCGAACGCCACCAGAGGGCTGGTGCAAGAAGGTGCTGGTAAAGAACTTGTCGCCACTGGGCAGGAACGCGAGTTCAATCGGATTGTCCATGCCGCCACTGATCACGATCTCGACCGGACCGCCTTCGGGACGTTTGCGCAGCACGTGAGCTGCTTTGGAGGTACGAGTCTTTCCACCGGGGAGATGATGCGTTTGTTCGGCAAAGGCTCCTTTACACCAATAAATCCAACCGTCGGGGCCCCGGTACGGCCCATGAAGATCATTCGCACAGTAGGTCAGTGTCCCACCGTCGTGCCAGACCTCGCGCGACTCGCACACACCATCGCCGTCCGCATCGATCAGTTTCAAGATGCTGGGCGGCGTCGAGACGTAGATGTCGTTGCCGTCACACAGAACACCCGAGTAGAACGACAGATCCTCGGCGGCGACGAGGCGGGAATCAAATTCGCCGTCACCATCCCGGTCAATCAGACGAACCACTCGATGCGGTCTGGTTTCGAGTTGTTCACGAGTGCTTTCGTGCGTCCCCGAAGACTCGCAGACCACCAGCCGTCCTTGGTCATCCCAATCACAAACGGTGGGTCGCGTCACCAGGTCGTCGCCAGCGATCTTGGTCAGCGAATAGCCTTTGCGGACCTGAAAGACGTCACCTCCTAGGGTGACTTCACTCATGCCCACCCGATTCGGTTCGTGCGCCCAAGCGGGCAACCGATCAGCGACCACCGCGACCACGACCCAACAACACACCCAGCCAGCACGCACACCAACTCTCCTTTGGCCCTCAGCCGCGCGCGGCGATAGCCGCAGTTCCCGAACAACATCTGTCCAATCCGACGACGACTTTCAAACCTATCCCGCCCCACCCCCGGGAGCAAGCAAACGCGTTTGGTACGAGAACGAAACTCCAACCAAAACGGATTGACGAGTGCCAGCCGCTGAGCGACGATACGGCCTCCTAATCGGGGCGTGGCTCAGCCTGGTAGAGCGCTACGTTCGGGACGTAGAGGTCGC
>JBCCUO010000301.1:0-5531 GCA_039196805.1 Planctomycetota bacterium
GACCGGAAAGCTTCGCTGGTATTGCCGCGGCACGACCGACAACAGCACTTCGGCAAGTGTCACTCCCGGAAATGATGGCTTGGTCTTCGCAACCGGTGGCCGTAGCGGCGACGCCGTGGCGGTCAAAGTGGGCGGCCGTGGTGACGTCAACGACTCCAACGTCGAGTGGGACGCGAAGATTCCAGGCCGGTTCGCAACACCCGTTTACCACGAAGGTCACCTCTATACCTATGGCGACGGCATTGTCACCGTGTTCGACGCATCCAGTGGTGACAAAGTCGGCCAAGTCCGTCTGACCACATCGTCCAGTCGCGGTGGCGGCGGCGGGGGTGGCCCACGAGGCGGCTTTGGCCCCGAGCAAATCGTCAACATGACCATGTCTTCCAACGACAAGGACGGCGACGGCAAACTGTCCGCCGAAGAAATCGAAGGCATTGATCAACAATGGCGGCGTGGCGTCGCCTCAGCGGATAAGGATGGCGACGGCAGTGTTACCAAAGAAGAGTTGACCGCTTCGATGGCCAGCCGCTTTGGTGGCGGCAACGCCGGTCGCGGAGGGCCTCCCGGTGGTGGCCGTGGACCTGGGGCTGGACGAGGACCCGGCGGTGGACGAGGACCCGGTGGTGAACGAGGACCCGGTGGCGAACGGGGTCGCGGAGGTCGCCCCGGCGGTGGCGGACGCAGCGGGATGTTCAACATGGACTACGCTTCGCCCGTGCTGGTGGGTGACAAGCTCTTCATCACCACGCGTGGCGGCGACGTGTACGTGGTCTCGGCGACGCCGAAACCGGAACTGATTCAAAAGAACAGCTTTGAAGGTGATGCCGGATTCGGCGGCACCCCCGCCGTCAGCGACGGTGAGTTGTTCATTCGTAGTGACAGTACGCTTTACTGCCTCTCGAAGGGCTAAGCCATCGCATCGTCCAGCCCTCTTTCGAAGCTCTATGCCAAGCTGGTTTTCGGACCCACCTTGGGGTGGAACTACCTGCTGGGACGAATCCTCAAAGTGCGAAACTGGTGGGATGCCGTCGACGATCGCGTGCTCGTCGGCGCCCGCCCGTTTCCCAGCGACGTCCAGTCGCTTCATGACGCGGGCGTCCGAGCCGTCGTCAACACTTGCGAAGAATATGCCGGCCCCATCAAGGAGTACGGGCGTATTGGCCTGGAGCAGTTGCACATTCCCACAACGGACTTCACGCATCCCAGCCTGGTCGATGTCCAGCGGGCGGTGGAGTTCGTTCAGCGATTCGCCGAAGCCGGTGACAAGGTGTACATTCACTGCAAGGCGGGCCGAGCGCGAAGCGCAACCGTCGCGATCTGCTGGCTGATGAAGTACCGCGGACTGACGCCCCAGCAGGCTCAACAACAGCTGCTCACGGCCCGTCCCCACATCAACCCGCGCCTAACGGAGCGGCCGGTCGTCCGCCAGTTCTACGACCAACTTCGGTCGTCCGAATCGCTTGCGTCCGGGTAGCGGTCGACTTGAAAGGTGCTTCGCGCGATGCGTCAGCAAGGAATCCGGCTGAGTGTAGACTCGTTCTGCAGGGCTCAACTCACACGTTGCGTTAAAAAATGCGTTACACTTTTCGAAGTGGTGCATCTGACAGCATCGCATTGAATAGATACCCCGTGCGATTAACCACGGAATGCTGCGATGGATCGTTCACAGCGCAAGCACGCGTCTTCTACCGCCGGCGACGCCCCGGTCGCCCCCTCGACACTGGACACCGCCAGCATGCTGCAGTTGGCGATGTTGCCTGGTCTGGGACCGCGCACCTTGACAGCATTGCTTGATCACTTCGATACACCCGATGAAGTCCTGTGTGCTTCGACGAGTGAGTTGATCCGCATCCAGGGGGTCGGTAAAGAGCTGGTTCACAAGATTCAGACCGCGTCGGATCACGTCGCCGTCGGCAGAATTCGGCAGTGGTGCGATGATCACAACGTTCAGATTGTCGATCGCTTCGATGATGCCTATCCCTATCATCTGCAGCGTCTGTCCGACGCCCCTCCCCTGCTATTCGTCCAAGGCGATGTCCTAACCGAAGACGAGATCGCGGTCGCCATCGTCGGCACACGCCACGCCTCGCCGTATGGGCTCCGCCAAGCCGAACGGTTTGGTTACTCGCTGGCCCAAGCGGGCGTGACCGTCATCAGCGGTTTGGCCCGGGGCATCGACACCGCTGCTCACGAAGGTGCCCTCAACGGGGGTGGCCGCACGCTTGCCGTGCTGGGCAGCGGACTCAAGCACATCTATCCGTCGGAAAATCAAAAGTTGGCAGCGAAGATCGCCGCGTCCGGAGCTGTGATCAGCGAGTACGCTCCCGATACCAAGCCACGGGGCGGGCTCTTCCCACAACGCAATCGCTTGATTGCCGGCATCTCCCTGGCAACGCTGGTCATCGAGGCCCCCGAGCGCAGCGGTTCACTGATCACGGCACGGCTGGCCATGGAACAAAACCGAGACGTCTTGGCCGTTCCCGGCTCGGTTGAAAGCCGGGCTTCTCGAGGCTGCAACCGACTGATTCGTGATGGCGCAGTGTTGGTGCAAACCGTCGACGACGTCTTGGAGGCGATTGGCCCGATGGAGCGACCCGCCAAGACGTCCACCGGCGCCGAAGTGCGCCGGCCAAGTGAGTTACAGCTCAATGAACTGGAGACCAAGGTCTTGCAAGCGATCGAGACCACCAGCACCGCAATCGACCAGGTCATCCAAAACAGCCAGCTACCGGCCAGTCGCGTGATCTCGATCATCAGCGTCCTGGAAATGAGATGCCTGGTGCGTCGACTCAGCGGCCAGTACGTTAGCCGCGTCTGACACCAGCCGCCGAACGCGGTCTCTCAAACAGCCACCGTTTGGAAATCATCCGCGAACCGACCGTAGACCTTCGAGACCACCAGGTTAGCTGGAACGAAACGAAGCGCTGCCGAATTCATGCAATAGCGCAGCCCGGTCGACTTGGGCCCATCACGAAACACGTGACCCAGATGTGAATCCGCGTGCTTCGAGCGCACTTCCGTACGTGGCCAGATCAACTTGTAGTCGGTCTTCGTCACAATTGCGCCCTCTTCGATGGGGCGAACAAAGGAGGGCCAACCCGTTCCCGAATCGTATTTGTCCTTAGAGCTGAAGAGTGGCTCGCCGGAAACCACGTCGACATAGATGCCAGGATCTTTCAGGTTCCAGTAGGAGTTTCGAAAGGCACGCTCTGTGCCATCTTGTTGGGTCACTCGGTACTGAGTCGCTGTGAGACGATTTCTTAGTTCCTTGTCCGTTGGCTTGACGAAATTCTCCCACCGTGCAGTCATCGCCTTATCCCTGGACGCGGTTTCTTCCGTCGGTCCCGCCCCCGCGGGATGCTGCCACCAAGGAATTCCGACCCCAATACAGCCAATGACAACAAGGGAAACGATGGCCGACACGATGCGATTGCGTTTTGACATGATCAGTTTCTCATGGAAAGGATCTCAACAGGAATCATTCCCACTTGAGACGCTGTGATCAGCGAAACTCTTACCTTGTCCGTGATTTGCGGGGCGTGTTCGGGGACAGACAAACCAGGCGGGCGTTGCCCTGTCATCGCAGCGAATCGTTCGTCGGATAGCCGTCAAGCGTCTTCGACCATTCGGTTGGCGTCTCCTCCGATTACGACGACCCTTTTGAACGTCGTATCTTCTGCAGAGCGCTCATCGCGGCGGAAGCCCCAACGCCCGTCTTGAACTCCGAGAAACTCTGGCTCGCCATTGAATCACTTTGAAAGTCTTCCGTCGCATCCGAACGTGCATCTTCCATCGCCGCTGAGTCGCCGCTCGACTCCTCGACTGGCACCAACGGAGACAACAGACCCGTGGCGCGCTTCTTGGTCAGCATCTCGTCTAGTTCGTCCACGATTTCTGCGGCACTGTCGGCGATCTCTTCGAAACGGTGTGCGGGCGCAGGGACCTCTTCAACACCCTCGAAACGGAGCTTGCCGATCTGCAACGTGTCCTGGTGCCGTATGGCTCGGCCTTCACCGAATCGCAACCGCCGACTATTGATGGCCGTTCCTTTTCGGCTGCACAGATCAACCACCTTGACCTCGGTCGCGTTGGAAATGATCACGCAGTGACGTCGACTGATCGACGCGTGGTTCAACTGAATGTCACTCGACTCGCTGCGACCCACGATCGCTGCCCCGGAACGAACTCGAAGTCGTTTCTCGCTACCGGCCAACAACAAACGTACACGTACCATGTCGAGTTCACCCAAACTCAAGTTCACACGTCCACCTCCCCCGACGGTAGTGCTAAACGCGAGACAAATCACACGCCTTTTCGCTCGTAGCGACGGAAAAGAACCAAGGGCGAGGAATCGTGCATTCAATGAACTCTTAAGGCATTCGGTGATTGATGTCTTGCACAGACCGGCCGGCAGTTTTTTGTTGCGTTTTCCTGGTCTAACTGCTCAGCTAGGGGCTTGAACTGAAGGTCGCTGTGGGGCAGAGATGGGTCGGTAGTCGGTCGCTCGCAAGCCTCGCACGACGCCTGCTTCCTTCGGACCCCCACCATGTTGCGTGTGATCAATTGTCGTGCGTTTGAATTGTATCGGTCGCCGGTGAACTTTCGGACGCGGCATCCTCGCGTTCATCCGATCAGTCTTGCCGGCCTTACCATGCTGGTTCTGGCGATCACCTGGCCGTCACCAGTGTTCGCTCAACCGGCAGAACAACAGGCCAAAATCGCAGACCGATTCCTGCAAGTCGTTCTGCGTCGCCCGCGTCCTGGCACCGCCCTCGATCGCGTCTACGCGCATCACATCCAGGCCGGAACGCTGGATCAGCTCTTCGCCGACCTGGAAGCCAAGTCGCATGAGGGCGACTTAGCCGGCCAGCGAGCGATGCTGCTGGGGTTGCTGCAGATTCAGCGCGGCGCCGATGCCGATGCGGTGAAGTCGCTCTCGCGTGCGGAGACGCTGCTTGGCTCCGATGCTATGTCCAGTTACTACTTGGGCAAGGCTCTCCTGCTGGTCGGTCGAGCCGACGAGGCTGCCAAGGCATACCAGCGGTCGATTGATCGAAAACCTGCGCGCAACGAGGCCCTGCCCGTCTTCACAGAACTAGGACGTTTGTACCAGCGCGGTGAACAAAACGAGAAAGCCTTAGAGGTCTGGGACCGCCTGGAGCAGACGTTTCCCGGCGATGCTAGAGTTGGCGAGCAAATCGCTCGAACACTTGCTGAAGAAGGTGAACTCGACGCGGCGCTCGCGCGCTACCAAAAACTGGCCAGAGAGAGTGGTGATCGGAACGACTATCGATCGATCGGATTCAGCATTGCCGCCGCAGAGTTGAAACGCCAGCTTGGCCAATCCGATGTGGCGACTCAAGACCTTGAAGCGCTGCTGGCACGACTACGCCCTGGCAGTTGGTTGCATTCCGATGTGCGTCGTCGGATCGAAGCCGGATTTCTCAAGTCCGGTGACTACGGCGGTCTGGCTGACTACTACCAAGAGCAAGTCACCAAGGATCCTGATCAGATCGACACGCGACTGAGGC
>JBCCUO010000302.1:0-5526 GCA_039196805.1 Planctomycetota bacterium
GGGCAGTGAAGTGATCGATGACGAAGTCATTCGACCACTCGATCACCCGGTCGCCGAGTCAGGAGGTACCTGTTTGCTGAAGGGTAACCTGGCTCCATCAGGCTGCGTGATTAAATCGATCGCCGCCGATCCCAAGTTGCTATCGCACCGCGGACCCGCCATCGTCTTCAATGATTACCCGGAGATGAAGGCGAAGATCCATGATCCGGATCTAAACGCTACCGCAGACAGCGTGTTGATCTTGCGAAACGCGGGTCCGCTTGGTGCACCCGGGTTTCCCGAGTGGGGCATGCTGCCGATCCCGCAGCCGCTACTGCAACAGGGGGTCCGCGACATTGTGCGAATCAGCGATGCCAGAATGAGTGGAACCAGCTACGGAACGTGCGTCCTGCACATTGCACCCGAGAGTGCGGCGGATGGTCCTCTGGCGTTGGTCGAGAATGGCGACCTGATCGAGATCAACATCCAGGAGCGTCGCATCCACTGGGACGTCAGTGACGAAGAGATCCAGCGCAGGCGGGAAGCCAAGGCTGGATCGCACCTGCCGCCCGTGCCGGATCGAGGTTACCTGCGACTGTACGCTAAGCATGTCACGCAAGCCGATCAAGGTTGCGACTTTGACTTCTTAGTAGGACGCAGTCCGGGGCAGGAGCCAGCCATTCATTGACCAGAATCGGTCTGCGTGACCGAGTCTTGGTCGCGTTGCAGTTTCGCGATCTCGCGGCGAAGGGACTTGGTGACCGCTTCGGCGTCAGCCAGTTTACGCTGTAGTCTCTCGATCTTCTTTTCGTTGGCGTTCCGCTGCACCCGCTGCAGAACGTCAAACACGATCATGGCGCGAAGCAGTTTGACGGCCGTTCCCCGCAGCCGATAGAGACGCGCGATCTTGTTGACCGATTGCAGTTTGAACAGTTGTGTCAACTGAGTCGCGCGGAGAACCCGCAAGGTTCGTAAGAACGAAATCAACGGCAACAGGATGATGACCAAGTCCACCCAGTGCTCTCTGCAATACTGGACACGTTTCTTTGCGACCGACACCATCAAGATGAATTCGCCCGCAAACGCGAACCAAATGACGCCGGTACCGATGTGCAGAGACAGACGCAGCGGCCGGTACCGCGCGATTTGGTCCTTCATAAAGTACTCGGCAAGCAGCACCGGCATGATCATTAACGCGATGATAAGCATCGGCCAACTGAAGATGCGTTCCAGACGACGGCGGAGTCGATTGTTGTTGACTCGCCATCCCAGCATAGGAAGCCACATTCGTTGGTTCACTTCGTAGCTTCGAGCGCACATTCGCAGCGACGGGCAGATACAAAACAGCAAACCGTAGAAGTGGAGCCAGCGGGCTTGCCGGTTCCATGGACGAGTGAACCAGTGAACGACTGATTCGAGGATCACCACCGGCCAGATTGCGGCCATCAAACTGAGCGCGGCGAACTGGACGCGCTCGTCGATCATCTGTTGTTCAATGATCTTGCGAATCGAGTCTTCGTCGGGACTGCCCTCCCGTAAGGCCAACGTGGCCGTCTCGCTGAGGTTGGGGACATCAACCCAGATGACCACCAAGACGGCTTGGCAGACCAGAAACAGGAAGGCGACGGCAAACATCGCCGGCGCGGTCAGGCGAGCGATTCGCTCAAGGATTCCTATTTCGTTTTGTCTCATTCACACCATCTCGGCAGAGTGTTGGTTGGATCCGCTCCGCCTCGTTCGAATGCTTCCCAACGGTCGGCAGCATACCAGTGCGCTGTCGCCTTTGTCGCCAGCCCAGGCCGTGAGCTAGGCCAACATTCAATTCAGGTGCGAATCGCGCCAGGGGTGACGAGCCTCGCGACGACGGAGTCGTTTGTCGACAATGTATCCAGCCCACTCCGTGGGCCAGGCTGATCGGGACGACGGAGTCGTCAATGGCCTCTCGGTGCTGGACGGAAATTTAGCCGATGCTAAACTTTGGGCGTGACTTGGTGCCTGCCGATCCCCCTCCAACCCAGCTCTGTCCCTCCGCCTGCCCGCTACGCGACATGTTCACTTCCAGTCGTTTCACAAGCCGAAATCGCGTCTGTTGGCTTGCCTGCTGGTTCTTGGCCTGCGCGGGTTGCGGCGACGCCACTAAATCGAACTCATCCCCAGATACGCCGACCTCGGCCTCCGATCGATTGAACGTGGTGGCGACCGTGGGCATGGTGGCGGATCTGGTGCGACAGATCGGTGGCGATCATGTCTCCGTGACGCAGATCATTGGCTCAGGAATCGATCCCCACTTGTACAAGCCGACCGGATTCGCGGTGAAGCAAATGATGGGCGCTGATGCGGTCTTTTACAGCGGGCTGCATCTGGAAGGCAAAATGACCGAGACGCTCGAGAAGCAATTGAAGTCGAAGCCGACCTTTGCGATCGCCGAACGGATCGACCCATCTGTCTTGATCGAACCTGAGGGAAGAACGGGCCAACACGATCCACACGTCTGGATGGACGTCTCAGCGTGGTCGTTGTGCGCCGAACAAGTCGCTAGCGCGCTTTCGGAGTTGATGCCCGATCGGTCAGCCGAAATCCAAGAGAATGCGGATGCGTACCTGCAGCAATTGAAGAAGCTTCACGAATACGGCCGGGAGGTGATCGACACCGTACCGGACGACCAGCGAACGCTGGTCACATCTCACGACGCCTTTCAGTACTTTGGCCGCGCTTACGGCATCGACGTCGAAAGCGTGCAGGGGCTTTCCACCGAATCGGAAGCCGGCTTGCAGCGTATCAACGAATTGGTCGATTTGCTGGTTGAAAAGAAAGTCAGGGCCGTGTTCGTTGAAAGCAGCATTGCGTCCCGAAACATCGAGGCACTCAAAGAAGGCGCCCAGTCACGCGGGCACACGGTGAAACTGGGAGGGGAGCTTTTTAGCGATGCGATGGGAATCACCGGAAGCTACACGGGGACGTACATCGGCATGTTGGATCACAACCTGACGCTGGTCGCGCGTTCGCTTGGAGGTGATGCTCCCGAACGCGGCTTTCATGGCAAACTGTCTTGGGAGGATGACGCGCAATGACCGTCAGCCCGCTGTTGGTCGATGATCTGACCGTTGCCTACGATCGCAAGCCGGTGATCTGGGACGTTGGATTTGAATTGCCTGAGGGAAAGCTGATCGGCATCGTCGGCCCCAACGGCGCCGGCAAGAGCACCTTGCTAAAGGCCGTCATGGACCTGATTCCCCGAGCCTCTGGGCGGATCGAAGTCTTTGGTAAGCCCTATCGTCAGAGTCGCCATCGCGTCGGATACGTACCTCAGCGCGAGAGTGTGGATTGGCAGTTCCCGGTCAACGCGTTGGACGTGGTCGCGATGGGGCTATACGGCCAAATCGGATGGTGCAAACCGGTCAGGTCCAAACACCGCCAACTTGCCATGGAGGCCCTTCGCCAAGTGGGCGTCGCGGAATTGGCCAAGCGTCAAATCAGCCAGCTGTCGGGCGGACAACAGCAGCGGACGTTCCTTGCCCGGGCACTGGTGCAAGACGCTGATCTCTACTTGATGGATGAACCATTCGCAGCGGTCGACGCTTCGACTGAGCGAGCGATCGTCGATATCCTTCGTTCGCTGAAGGGCGCCGGCAAGACCGCGGTGGTGATCCATCACGATCTGCAGACCGTGCCGGAGTACTTTGATCACGTGATCCTGCTGAATATGCGTGTGGTCGCGCACGGACCCGTGGAATCGACGTTCAACGCCGAAAACCTGCAGAAGACCTATGGCGGCCGATTGACGCTGTTGGACGAGGTGACCGAGGCGATGAGACGTCGGGAACGGACGCTATGAACGTCGCTGCCTGGCTGACCGCCCCGGTGTGGTTCCTGGTGGTCGGATTGATCGACCCGGTCGAACTCGCTTGGATTGGGCAATCGGACTTTTGGCGATCGTTCGGACGCGTTGCACTACTGCGTGACTACAACACACGCGTCGTTGTCTTGGGCGTTGCCACGTTGGGTGCGTCCGCGGGACTGCTGGGTTGCTTCACACTGTTACGCCGGCGAGCCCTACTGGGGGACGCGATCTCGCACGCAAGCTTGCCAGGAGTCGCATTGGCGTTTCTGATCGCCGTTCAGGTCGGCGCCAACGAACGATCGCTTCCTCTGTTGCTGCTGGGCGCCACGATCAGCGGGCTTGTCGGTGTTGTGGCCATCCTATGGATCCGCAACCAAACCCGACTGAAGGAAGATGCAGCGCTCGGCATTGTGCTGAGTGTCTTCTTCGGTCTGGGCGTTGCACTGATGAGCATTGTGCAGCAAACGGAGTCCGCAAGCGCCGCGGGGCTGGAAGGATTCATCTATGGCAAGGCGGCCTCGATGCGAGCGGTCGACGCGCAGTTGATCGCCGTGTCGTCTTTGATTGCGATCGGCTTGTCGTTGCTGCTGTTCAAGGAGTTCAAGCTGCTTTGCTTCGACGAAGGTTTTGCCGGTTCGCGAGGGTACCCGGTGCGGCTGTTGGACGTCGGACTGATGGCGCTGGTCGTGTTGATCACCATCGTCGGACTACAAGTCGTCGGCTTGGTCTTGATCATAGCGATGATGGTCACCCCCGCAGCAGCGGCCCGTTTTTGGACCGAGAAGATGTGGCAGATGCTTTTCTGGGCAGCCGCCATCGGTGCGATTGGAAGCGTGGCCGGTGCTATGCTGAGTGCCGTGTTTCCCGATTTGCCCTCGGGCGCCATGGTAGTTTTGGCCTGTGCCGGGATGTTCATGATCAGCATGCTGCTGGGTAGGCGACGTGGGGTACTGGTCCGCTGGTTCCGCCGACGGCGACTGAACGCTCGCGTCGACCGCCAGCACTTATTGCGCGCGATCTATGAGTTGATCGAGCCCAGTTTGGCCGCCAACGGTATCGGCCCGCAAATCGACGTATCGCGCGAAGTGCTGTTTGGAAAGCGAAGCTGGAGTCGGCGACGCCTGGGACACGCGATTGACGAGGCAGAATCAGACGATCTGGTGCGCGAGGATAGCGACCGTGTTCGATTGACTCAGCTCGGCTATAACGAAGCGGCTCGCTTGACACGTCAACATCGCATGTGGGAGCTGTACCTGATCACTTACGCGGACGTTGCTCCGGCCAACGTCGACCGAGATGCAGACGACATAGAACACGTTCTTGCACCTGAGGTAATTGATCAGCTGGAGGACTTGCTCGACGCGCAGCGGGTCAGCGTGCCTGTTCCGACCGATCCCCACTCTGCGACTCCCGCTTCGGGCATCCCGCTTGGCAAGGACACGAGTTCGCAACAGCCGCCACAGTCGGAGGAGTCTCGATGAGTCTGCCGACTGATTGGATTTGGGCGTTTGACGGTTGGATCATCATCGTGGGGTGCTTGTGCGCTGCCTCGGCGGCTTTGTTGGGCAACTTCTTGGTCCTTCGCCGCATGAGTATGTTGGGCGACGCGGTGACCCATGCCGTGTTACCCGGCATCGCGGTGGCGTACTTTTGGAGCGGCGAACGAACAGGGATTTGGATGTTCGTCGGGGCGGTCGCCGTCGGAC
>JBCCUO010000303.1:0-5525 GCA_039196805.1 Planctomycetota bacterium
CGACCAACGAATGCTTTCGTGGTCATCGTTTGATGAATCTCGCTGGCGGCAACTAGAGCCGACCGCGTCGCTCGGCGGATCGGCTGCTTCTGCTCGAGGTTTTCATCGAGTGAAAGCCATCTCCAGCGGCTATCCTTGGTGCTTTTGAGCGATGGTCATCATTCAGTTGTCTTGGACGAGCGGATCGCAAAATGAATCTCACGCAACCTCTTTCAACCTTCGTTTTGCTGGTCGGCTTCGCTGCCGTCCTGTCGGCAGATGAACTCCCGAGGCGACCTGACGTGCTGTTTCTGGTCGTCGATGACTTGAACGATTGGATCTCGTTGCTCGATCCAGAATCGCCGATTCAGACCCCTAATCTTCAGCGACTCGCCAATCGAGGGACGCTGTTCACGCGAGCGTACTGTGTTTCGCCCGCATGCAATCCATCACGCGTCGCAACGTTGACCGGCCTACGGCCGTCAACCACCGGCGTTTACGGGAATCGTTCCGATTGGCGAGCGGCGATGCCAAATCGGCCCACCATCTTCGAGCGGTTCAAAGGCGAAGGATACGACGTCTTTGGTGCAGGCAAGATCTTTCATCATCACCTGAACGGAGCCTTCCATGACGAGCGTTCATTTGATGAATTTCAGCCGATGTCACCGCAACTCTATCCGCCCATAAAACTAGGTGCCACGAAGAGCTACGGTTCCAAACGAAGCGACTGGGGAGTGTGGCCACCCAGCGAAGAACAGACGATCGACTTCGCGACGACGCAGTACTGCGTCGACAAACTCAACAACATGACGGCTGGTGATCCGCCGACGCTCTTAGCCTGCGGAATCTACAAGCCTCATTCGCCGTTCTACGCTCCCGCAAAGTACCACAGACCCTATCAAAAGATCGGGCTACCGAAGCGTTTGGACGACGACTGGGCAGACTTGCCCAACGGTGCTGAGAAACTCATGTCGAAGACACGATGGTTCTGGCGAGGCATGGAAAAGATCGAGGAACAGCGGCCGGGAGCCTACCAAGCATTCATTCGGTCCTACGCAGCGTGTGTCCACTTCGCCGACGCTCAAATTGGTCGGATTCTGGATGCATTGGACAAATCGGCACGCGGTCGAAACACGGCAATCGTGCTTTGGTCCGATCATGGATTCCATCTCGGAGAGAAGGACCACATCGAGAAATTTGCGCTGTGGGAAAAGTCAAACCATGTTCCGTTGATCATGGTCTTGCCTGGGGTGACGCGACCCGGATCCATCTGTGACGCCACCGTTGATTTATCTGTGATCTATCCGACGCTCTGCGAAGTCGCTGGGACGGCGACCGGTCCCTGCGACGGTCAAAGTGTGATGCCACTGTTGCAGGACCCGCAGTCAGCGTGGGATACGCCCGCCGTGATGACGTTCACAAAGGGCAACCACGCGGTTCGATCCAAACGCTATCGCTACATCCGATACGACGACCAGAGCGAGGAGTTGTACGACCACAATAGCGATCCGCTTGAGTGGGCGAACTTGGCTGGGCAAGCATCGGCGGAATCCATCATGGCCGAACATCGCCGTTGGATTCCCAGCGACGAAGCGAATCAAGTACCGGACCTCAGAATTCGAGAAAAGCGAGTGCTGTTTGCCAATGGCGCCGATGGATACAACAACTTTCGAATCCCAGCGATCGTGCGCGCATCCAACGGTGACTTGTTGGCTTTCTGCGAAGCACGCTCTGGCGGCGACGCCGGACTTACCGATTTGGTTCTGAGACGTTCGGTCGATGACGGGAAAACCTGGAAGAAGTTTCTAGTCGTCGGCGACCACCGCGACTTCAAAGGCCTGTACCGTCCGGGACGCAGCATTACCGTTGGCAATCCGGCACCTGTGGTCGACGCCCTCGATCCGCAACACCCCGGGCGAATTTGGTTGGCCCATACGGTCGAAAACGATCGCGTCTTTGTCATGCACAGCGACGATCACGGCTTCACCTGGAGTACGAGTCGCGAAGTCACTGCGGACGTCAAGCTGGACGGGTGGGGTTGGTACGCCACCGGGCCCGTTCACGGAATTCAGCTTCAGTCCCAGCGGCATCGCGGGCGTCTCGTCATTCCCTGCGATCATCGCCTCGGTCAGCCCGGGCGTGATCAGGGTGACCTGGGGGCCCACTTGATCTACAGCGATGACCATGGGGCCACATGGAAACTTGGAGCAGTCGACGACTCGTACTCGGACCCACTCAACGCTAACGAAACGACGCTCGTGGAACTTGCCGACGGCCGTTTGTACATCAACACGCGCGATCAGAATGGCAAATCGGTTATCCATCGAGGTGAAACGCTCAGCAAGGATGGTGGCGAGACCTTTGAAGCGGCATCAACTGAAGCGTTCGAGTCATTTGTGCCGTCAACCTCAGTGTTGGACACGCCGGTCGTGCAATCCTGCTTGCTGCGCGTTCAAACCAAGATCAACGGACAAGTCAAAGACATGGTGTTGTTCAGTGGCCCCGATCAAAACGGTCCCAGCGGAGAGGGGCGGAGCGATCTGAGGATTCGCTATTCGTTGGACTCCTGCGGGACATGGGATGATGGGCCGCTCATTCACCGAGGTCCGGCGGCGTACAGTGGCATGGTTGATCTGGGCCAAGGCCGCGTCGGCATCCTTTTTGAAGCGGGTGATGAAGGTAAGCCGAAGTACGACAGCATCGTTTTCACGATCCTGGAAACCAACAAAATGGTGATCTCGCGATGAGGGGCCTTGTTCAGAGTTGGTTCGTCGACATCGCGTTTGCCGACGGCAGCGTTCGTTTCGTCCAAGAGGACATTGACTATCGTCTCTATCAAGGCGACCTAGACCAATTGCAGCTGTCAGCGGTCAGCGGTCAGCGGTCAGCGGTCAGCGGTCAGCGGAAGGGAAGAAGCATTGGGCCATTGGCTGTTAGCGATTAGCGAGAAAGAGAACGCCGATTCGTCGTTCAATGGCGCCGCCGTGGAATGCTATGCGCCGGTGGTTCCGCCTCCGCGTCGAACCCTTGCGACTCCATCCAGGTTGCCAAGCTGGCAGGGCACGTCTGGGCCGATGGCGCGCGGTGGCATCGATCACCGTCGGTCGCGTCCTGGAGGACAAACGCCGGGACCTTCGGCCCTCGACACATTCGGTCACTCTTAACTCGTAGTTACTCGTCGACGTCGCCGACGGCTTGCTCTTCTGCTTCTTCGGCGGCGGCCTCTTCGGCGGCTCTTGCTTCGGCGGCTTCTCGCTCTTGGCGTTTTTGCGTTTCACGCTGGTCGCCAATGATCTGCTCGTCGGTGACTTGGGCTTCGGCGAACTCCATCAGGCTTCCCATTGGCTCTCGCTCGTACTTGAAGTCGTCCATGACGAACTTCTTGGACTTGCCATCGACTTCGTAGTGGATCTTGGCGATCCCCTTGTCCGGCCATTTTGTCTTGTCGATCTTGACGATACTCCCCAGCGGCACCTCCTGACCACGACTGTTGCGAATGAGTGTCTCGTCACCTTCGACCCACGTGCCTTGTCCGGAAAACCACTTCAGCAGCGCCGGAACCGCAATCAGAGCGCAGATGGCCACCATCGCGAATTGCTTACCGATCCCATCGCTGATGTCTTTGGCTGACTTCTTTGGCTCGCGAGGCGACCAACCATTCTTCTTGGCCATCTCGGGCCAAGCATTGAGCCGCTGACTCTTGTCGATCGACTCGTAGGCCCGAGCGACTTCCAGCTGGGCCGGATACGCGACGAATGCGTCATACAGGCACCACGCGGAATACGCAAAGCAAGCCAGCGCGATGTACAAGAACTTGCGAAAATAGCCGGGGCAGACGTCGGCACGCAGCATCATCGTTGCCGTGGTTAGGGAACGTTGGCCGACCAGGCGATCTGGTCTTGGCGATAGATCCGCGAGCTTAGTCGGAGCAGGGCCGATTTGACAGGCTGGGAATCGGGGAAGCCGCACCCCCGCGATGCCTGAACGAGCTTATTCGCTACGCAAGAACCAGCGCATCCGATTCTTGCGGCTCAATGACGCTGTGCGACGCAATGGATTCGGGCCATGGCCACTGCGGTTGCGGCGGATCGTTGTCCAACCAGCCCAGCTGATTCTGTGCCTGGGCAAACCGCAAGTTCGCGTGCTTCATCGCAATTCGGACGCTGGATTTGCCGATCGCAATTGCCGTCGGCCCCAGATCTCGTTCCAGGCGGTCCAACATCGATTCGTGAAGGATGTGGATGGACGCGACATCCTCTCCCTCGTCGCTGTGGAACATCTGGGCGTGGTAGCAGCCGGTTTCATTGATCGCTCCGACGTCGATCGGGTGGCCACTGACACTGGTCTCCACGGCTGCACCATCGGACAGGATCGAGGTCAGCGAGTAGAACGGCTCGCCATCGATATGCCCCAACGAAAGGATCGTCCGGGTGTCTTCACTGAGGTAGCACTGCAACTGAATCAGAAACGGCTGCGGCTTGTAGAGATACGTGTTGATCAGTCGGAACCCCAATGCAACGATTTGACCCTCATAGTGGTGAATCTGCTTGCGGCCCGCTGGATGCACGCTGCTGAGCGCAATGGGTTCCATCTCGGCTTCGCGGAACTGCCTTCGGAATTGCCGCCAAAACCTCTCTTCCTGCCGACACTTCCAAAGCGTGCTCACCATCACCACGGGAATGCAGGGCCCCAGCACCAGAGCGGCCAGCCCCAAGGTGGCCAGCAAGAATCCTTTGGCCCAATAGGGTGCTTGTCGAAGCGCGGGCTGAATCCGCTGCCACTCGTCATTACCGATCGGGCAGACGACCAGAATGACTCCCAACATGGCGTAAGAGCAGAGAAGATACGCCGTCAGCAGATACCAAAGCCAAATCATGGTCGACCAATCATCACGGTGGAGGTGCTTTCAATTGCACCTGAAGGCTAGGTCATCGATCATGCTGAGCCGCCGCGATGATTCCAGATGAGGGGAATCACCTGCGGCCTCAACGTGCGATGATCCATCGGTTAGGATTCTGTGCGTTATGACGCCTCCTCTTCCCGAATCGCATCCAGATGAAAACGCCCTCACCGGACGCCTTTGAGAAACTGGCTTCGTTCTACCTGGGACGACGCTACGACTTGGCCGCGGGCCAACTGCAAGAAGACTTGTTGATGTACGACGCCAAGGACCTGTGCACGCATGCGATGTGCGTCGGGATGACGGGCAGCGGCAAAACAGGTCTCTGCCTATCACTTCTAGAAGAAGCAGCGATCGACGGCATTCCGGCGATTTGCGTGGACCCCAAAGGCGACCTGGCCAATCTGATGCTGGCCTTTCCCAACCTGAATGCCGATGACTTTCGGCCCTGGTTGGAAAAGGGCGAGGCAACGCGCAAGGGGATGAACCTGGACGAATACGCCGAGCACACCGCTGCCAAGTGGAAATCGGGCTTGGCATCGTGGGGACAAACGCCTGATCGTGTCGCCAAATTCAAGCAATCAGCCGACGTGGCGGTCTACACGCCCGGTAGCAGCATCGGTATCCCACTGACGGTGCTGAAAAG
>JBCCUO010000304.1:0-5518 GCA_039196805.1 Planctomycetota bacterium
CAACAAAATCCGACAACTGTCCAAAGGGATGAGAGCCAAAGTCAGCCTCTCGCTGGCAACCGCCCATGACCCCGAGTTGCTGATTCTTGATGAGCCGACGTCCGGGCTAGATCCCATCGTTCGTCGCGAATTTCTAGAGAGCATGATCGACCTGGCCGCTGCAGGGAAAACGGTCTTTCTTTCCAGCCATCAGGTCGCTGAAGTGGAACGCGTGGCGGATCACGTCGCGTTAATGCGGCAGGGCAAGCTTCTGCTGGTCGACTCCTTGGAAAACTTGAAACGCAACACGCGTCAGCTCAACTTGCAGGTCACCGATGCCGGCGTACCTGCTCCCGATCTTGGCGATCGGTTGATCCGGTCCGATCGAAGCAATCGCCAGTGGCGACTGATGGTTCGCGACTTGACGACCGAACAGCTGGCGGCCTTGGAATCGAACGAGTTCATCCAGAACGTGCAGGTGATCGAACCTGGCTTGGAAGAGATCTTTGTGGCCTACATTGGCGGCACTTGGAACGGCAAGCTCGCTTCGGAAAATGAGGGCAGTGACTCGTTGCACCCGAGTGAGTTGGTGGCGGCCAATGGCATCTCCGACACCGAACAGGAGCTGTCATGAGCAGCGTGATCGAAGGCGGTTTTGGCCGCATGGTGTGGAAGGAGTGGAGGGCTTCTCGAACATTCGCACTCACTCTGATTGCGTTTGGTTTCTGCCTGCTCCTTAGCAGACTGACGGACCCGGCCGGCAACGGCTGGAACACGTTTGGGCTGGAATTCACGATCACGGCCATCCCGACGCTGATTCTGTTGGGAATGATCGCGACAACGTTCGCAGCCGAACAGGAAAACGGCACGTTCTTGTTGACACGATCGCTTCCGCTTGGGCGTGGCCAAGTGATCGGGGCGAAACTGCTGACCGCCGTGGGACTGGCTGCGGCGGCGCTCGGAATCCTGTTTGTTGGGGCATGGCTACTGGGCAAAACGATGCCCCGTAGCTGGAATCCGTGGGTCGCCGCGCTGGTCACGACTGAGATGTCGTTGTGGTGCGTGCTCTATTCGTTTCTGTTGCGACGTGCGTTGCTGGCGTTGATCTTGGGGACGATTACCGCCTCGATCGTGAATTTGATCTCATCGATGGCGATCGCTGATCAATCGACCATCCCGGCGGGAGTCTACATCGCAAGGGTATCGGTGTGTGTTGCCTTGGCGATTGCCAACGTGATGGCCAGCAAGCTCTGGTACAACGACCGAGCTGATGAAGCGCTCCAGTGGTGGCCGACTCGGTGGCGAAGTGATTCGCAGAAGCTGGCAAGTCGTTCGATGTCGGTCACCAGTGGTTGGCGGGGTGAGTTGGCTCGCGTCTTCTGGCTACAGCGTAGGCGTTGGCAGTGGGTGTTCTTCGCCTCCGCGATCCTGGCGGTAATCGTCACCGTGACGGAAAGTCCGTTCGTGAACATCGTAATGCCCATTGCGGTGCTGTGCGGCGCCGTGACCTTTTCGATTCGACCGGCCGACCGAAGCTTAGTCGCCAACCGTCCGATCTGGCCTAGTTTGCATTGGCTCTTCAGCGTCGTGATCCCGGCGGGCATCACAGTCGCTTGCATTTTGATCGCCATTAGCACGACTTCGAGAAACGAGCCACAATTTGGCTTGATCGCCAGCGGTGCATTTGCCTGCTTCGCGGTCGCGCAAGTCGTCTCGTGGTATTCGCGGGGTGGCATCACCAGCATCGCCGCGACCATCATCGCAGGGTTTGTCACCGCATTCCTGGTTATCGCAATGGACGCGCTACGCGTCCCAAGCTGGGTCGTGTTGTGGCCACTGACCGGACTCGCCCTGCTGGCAACGTTGGTCAATCATCGTGGATGGCTCTATGGTTGGCAGGGAAGGGGTTTTGCCACCAGAAAGGTCGCCGCGATCGCAGTCCCAATCCTGCTGTTGCTGGGGTCGTTCGCCGCCTATCGAGGTCAGTCGATCCCGGAGATTTCTGAACAGCAGCGTGCTGAGTTGTATCCATTCGATCGGCCATCCGTCGCAGGCGTTGAAACGTTCAACCAACTTTCAAGGCAGTACGAGACGAGCCGGACCGCAGGACTCTCTCCGTCAAGTCTTGATATCGGCCCGCTGCAAGAGGCGTTGCAGAACAACTCCGTCGAGTTTCCTATCTGGAACTCCACGAATGCAGACCGCAACGTAGTTTGGATGGCTTCAGAAGCATTGGGCGATTCGTGGGAACAGGCGTACGCCGCATCAAGTTCGGAGGTTGCTGCACAGTTGCTACGCGACGCAACGAGAATGCGAGAGCAACTGCTTTCCGGCGAATATCTAACCGAATACCACACACTCGGTTGGGCAGAGCGCACCGTGAAGTGGGCTGCGATGCCTTCCACCACTTCAGCTGACATCGTCGACCAGATTGCTTGGATGGAGGAACACTCGCTCACCCGCGAACACTCGGTTCGAATGCTGCATGCGGCAGGGATCCTGAGTCGAAGGTATGCCAACGTCGATCCGCGTCTCCTTCCGAAAACTGATACCGGCGAATATGGAAAGCTCAGTTTCTTTGCGAACCTCATGCCGTGGGAGACAACTCGAATGGTTCGCTATGCCGAGTCATCCCAAGCAAAGTCGATGGCACGCTTGAACCAAGTGTGGGACTCCATCGAGCAAGGAAAGCTATTGCCAGCGGTCGACCAGCAGCAGCAAGCGCCCCCGGTGATGCTGCTGGAACAGTGGCAACTAAGTCTCCCAAGTAGAGCCGTAGATTACCTCGTCCGAGAACTGCGATACGAAAGGGCTACTATCGTCGCCCTTGCACTGGTCCATTGGAAGAAAACACGGAAGGGGAGTCTCCCCAGCGATCTAGATGAGCTTGACTTGCTTTCAGGTGACACGAAGATCGATCCTTTCCAGGGGATCCCTTTCCTCTGGTGCAGCGGCATGAGTTCTGACGAGTTACGACGGCATGCGCCCGAAGACGTATCACGGCCGATCCAGCCAGGGCAAGCGTTTGTCTGGCTTCCGTTGTTCAAGGCGATCCCTCACGACGAAGGACCTTGCACCGCACTGTCGCGATTTACGGTTGGCCCTCGCTACGGAAGGGACCAGCCAGTGGGAACTCTCGGGGAATTGCTATACCTCGACTCCGCTACATCGACGCCCAGACACATTTTCACACGTTCGTTTCCATATTTGTGGACGGATTTGCTTGCCATCCCGGATGTGTCAGGCCAAACATCAGTCGAAGAGGCTGATGGTATGCCTTTGCCATCGCCAAGTGTGCCGAGCCCCAACGCAGGGTAACGCTGGTCTGTCGGCTGCTTGGACTTCCTAGGAATTCCCCCCAGATTCCGCACCGACTGGATTCCCTGCTATCCTAGGACGTGGGTGAAATTCTGGACTCGGCGAAGGAAAGTGCATGACCGCTCAAGACGCGGCTTCTGGGCAGGCGATTAGCGATGCTGACGCGACCAAACTGAATCAGGCTCGGCAGCAAATCTCCGACGAATTGGGCAAAATCATCGTCGGACAGGAGGACGTGATCGAGGAAATCTTGATCGGCCTGTTCAGTCGCGGCCATGTCCTTTTGGAAGGAGTTCCCGGACTGGCTAAAACGCTGCTGATCAGCACGCTGGCCAAGACGCTGGATCTCTCCTTCAGCCGGATCCAGTTTACTCCCGACATGATGCCCGCCGATGTGACCGGTACCGAGATCATCGAAGAAGATCGCTCAACCGGCCATCGTGACTTCCGATTCATGGAAGGCCCCCTGTTCGCCAACGTCGTCCTTGCCGACGAAATCAACCGGACGCCCCCCAAGACCCAGGCCGCCCTGCTGGAGGGGATGCAGGAAGGACAAGTCACCGTTGGACGCGTCCGGCACCAACTGCCCGACCCTTTCTTTGTCCTGGCGACGCAAAACCCGATCGAACAAGAAGGAACGTACCCGCTTCCCGAAGCGCAGCAGGATCGGTTCATGTTCAAGATCTTTGTCGACTACCCCAGCTTTGACGAAGAGTTTGAGGTCGCCAGACGAACGACCGGTACGGCTCAAGAAGAAGTCAAGGCGGTTTTGGGGGGCGAGGAAATTCTGAGACTGCAAAAGTTGGTTCGCCAGGTTCCCGTCAGTGACCACGTGGTTCGTTATGCGCTGTCGCTGGTCCGTCAAACTCGCGTCGGCGGTGATGGCACGCCCGACTTCGTCGATGACATGGTTGGCTGGGGAGCAGGACCACGCGCGGTTCAGTTCTTGATCTTGGGCGGCAAGGCTCGCGCGCTCTTGGAAGGTCGCTTCCATGTCCAAGTCGAGGACGTGCAAGCGCTCGCTCGACCGATCTTGCGACACCGCATGGTGGTCAACTTCGCCGCCGAGAGCGAAGGCGTTTCCAGTGACGATGTGATCGGACAAATCATCGACGCCACTCCGACGACCGAGGATGATCTATCTCGCGATGCCCGCTTCCAAAAGATATTTGCGTCCTGAGGTCACTGCTCGCGTTCGCCGATTGGAATTGACCGCTCGGCGAGTCGTGGAAGGTTTCCTCTCGGGAATGCACCGCAGCCCCTACTTTGGGCAGTCGATCGAGTTCTTGCAGCACCGCCAGTACACGCGGGGTGACGAGATCCGACACATCGACTGGAAGGTGTATGCGCGGCAGGATCGCCTCCATATCAAGCAGTACGAAGAGGAAACCAACCTTCGTCTGCACCTGGTCGTGGATCGCAGCGCCAGCATGGCTTACGGTGACGGCGATTCGAACAAGTTTGATTATTCCGCGTCAATCGCCGCCTCGCTGGCCTACATGGCCCTTCGCCAAAAAGACGCGACCGGACTGTTCACGTTCGACACGCGTGTCGGCGACAGCTTGCCCCCCAAAAGCAACCAGTACCATTTGAAGCGCATCCTGTCGACGCTCGAAGCAGTGGGCGCGGACGGCCGGACCGACTTACCCGCGGTTGCCAAACAAATTGCTCAGGCGATCCCGCGACGCGGATTGGTGGTCATCATTTCGGACTTGCTGGGCATCGACAACTTGGTGGAAGGCTTGCGAGTCTTTCGCCAACGTGGTCATGACGTGTCGCTGTTCCACGTTCTGCATCACGACGAACTGCAATTCGAATTCAGCGGAGCCACTCGGTTCGAGGGCCTGGAAACGGATCAGTTTCTTAACTGCAATCCACGGGCGCTCCGCGAAGGCTACCTGGAAGCGTTGGAGGGGTTCCTGGATCAAACCCGCAAGGCGTGCGGTCGACTGCAGATCGATTACATGTTGACGCAAACGGGCGAACCGCTGGACGCGGTCCTGGCCAAGTTCATTGCCGCCCGACAAGCGCTGCCAAACCTACGGAGATGAAAGAGACGGTTTGTTCCTGTACCCCGCCCTAACGATCGGCTTCCTGTTCGTCGCCGTGCCGCTGTTGGTCCACCTGATCAACATGTTGCGGCACCGACGACAGCGGTGGGCCGCGATGGACTTTTTGTTCGAAGCAGACAAAAAGAATCGCCGGCAAAGTTGATTCCTTC
>JBCCUO010000305.1:0-5517 GCA_039196805.1 Planctomycetota bacterium
ATGATGCGGTACGACGTGAAGAGCCCGAACCAGATTCTGGAACTCAGCGATACCGCGATGGTTCAGGTCAAAGGACTAATTCCTCCTGGAGCCCAGCGAGGTGACCAAGTCGATCTGATCGTTACGCTTCCGCCAAGAAGTGAGGCGAGCGACTTGCATGGCGGGTGGCTCCTGGAAACGCGCATGCGGCACCAGCAACGGATCGGCACCTCGGTTCATCAAAGTGAGATTCTGGCCATCGGCACCGGGGCCGTGATCACCCGGGACGATACCGAGTCGTCCGATGACCAAGCCCTGAAGACCAGAGGACGCATTTTGTCGGGCGGGTACGTCCAATCCGACCGAAGCTTGGGTCTGGTCCTCCGCCCCGCCTATGCTCACGTTAAGCTGTCGGCGCGCATCGCCCAAGCGATCAACGAGCGTTTCTATTTCTTCGACGGCACATCGCGACGTGGAATCGCCAAAGCAATCGAAGACGACTTCATCGAAATCGAGGTCCACCCCCGCTACCGCGACAATGTCGGTCGTTTGATGGAAGTAGTGCGGTCCATCGGGATTGAGCCCAAGATCCGTGATCCCCAAGCCAGACTTGTCGACCTGGGTCAGCGATTGGCCGATCCCGCCACCGCGGCCGAAGCGGCAATTGAACTGGAAGCGATTGGCGAGAGCGCGGTGCCAACGCTGCTGGAGGGAGTCGAGTCAAACAATCCCGAGTTGAGGTTCTACGCCGCCGAGGCGCTGGCGTACCTGGACCGAAACGAATCGATTGAACCACTCTCGGAAGCGGCGACGCGCGTCGCGGCTTTCCGCTACCCCGCTCTCACGGCGCTTCAAGGGCTGGAACAACACCTGGCCGCCGAAGCACTGCGAGACATGACCGAAGAATCCAGCTTGGAGACGCGTTACGGGGCCTTCCGGGCGATGCGTCGCCGATCTGACTCCCGGCTTCATCTCTCCAGCCTCATCTCCGGTTCTTCGTTTGGTCTCTACCGCGTCGCCTCGCAATCCAAGCCAGCGATCGTCGTCTCGACTCGACGCGATCCCGAGATCGTGCTGTTTGGAAGCCTGAACCCACTGAGTCTTGATTCGTTCCTGATGGGAACCGCCGGAATCATGGTGAAGCATGATCCGGACCATGCGGGACAGATCCGATTGAGTCGGTTCGAATCAGAAAAATCGGACCGATTCTCGCTGCAACCCGCCACGGTTCGGGGCCTGATTGACGGTGTCGTCGCGGTGGGCGGCGGCTACAGCGACGTGGTCGCAATGCTGAAGCGAGCGAAGTCCAAGTCAGTCATCGTCGACCCCCTGGCGTTTGACCCCATTCCCAAACCGATGCGAACGTACTATCGCGACGAGGTCAAGAGCGCGGACACTGAGTAAACCGGCAGCGTCGCCAAGGGCGTGCTGCTTTGCCCCAAGCCGCAGTACACCGCCTTCTCTTCCTGTCACCGACTTCGCTGCTTTCGCGGTTGCCTCTTCCCGACAAGGCTTTGGAATCGACCGTTGACACGTCACCGGTCTCGACGCAGTCTGTCCGGGATGAAACGCGAGCCTTTTCTCTCATTTGTTCTGCCGCTCGTCCTGTTCTTTGCGGGATGCCCAGCGCCGTTGTCGGCCCCCCCGACGTCGCCACCTGAGCCGGTCTCAGCAGGGAAGTCCCCGTCCACATCGGACATCTCCGGTTTGCTGACCCGCGTCGACCAAACCTTGGCCGCCAATCAACAGGGTCGCACGCTTCGCACTGGGATCCATGGCGGCTGGCAGGTGCTGCACGGCGTGCTGGCGTATGGAGACCAATTTGAAGTCGAAACACCCGATGGCCCCCGACCCGCGGTTCAGTTCTTGGCTGGCGGCGGGTCGGTTGATGGATTTGATCCAATGCCGGGCGATCTGCTCGGTGACCCACCGCGAACAGGTTTGCGCATGGAGCTTCAGCCGACCACCAAAGTCGGCCAAGGTCACCGAGACCAATGGTTAGCCGTTCTGGCCCAAGCCGGACTGAAGCTCAGTGACACGATTCGTAGCGGCTCGCAACTCTTCCAAGTCGAAGACTGGGTACGGCAAGTTGAGTGGGACACGCCGCTGAATGTCGAGGAAGAATTCAGTTGGACGCTGATCGCCTTGTCGGCCTATCGCAACTCCGACCATCGCTGGGAAGCCCGCGACGGGAATACTTACAGCATCGAAACGCTGTTGGCGGTCGAGCTAAGTAAGGACTTACCGCAAAGCGCCTGCGGTGGGACTCACCGATTGATCGGGATTGCTCATAGCTTGCGAAAACGCAAGCGGGAAGGGCGCCCGGTCAATGGCGTTTGGAAGCAGGCGGAAGAACTGCTGGAGGGCTCGATCCAGCAAGCGCGCCAAAACCAAAACGGCGACGGATCCTACTCGTTGTCCTATCACCATCGTGCGGGCGGGATTCGAGACTTAGGCGACGCGCTCGGATCGACAGGACACGTCTTGGAGTTTGTCGCCACCGCGGCCGACACGGAGACGTTGCGGCAAGCCTGGGTTCAGCGATGCGTCGTCAAGCTCTGTGACCTCTTGGATCAATGCACAGCATTCAACCTGGAGTGCGGCGTGCTGTATCATGCGTTGCACGGACTGCAGGAGTATCGAGAGCGCATGAGTGAACCGGGATGAAGATCATTGACCTGACGCTGACGCTGGCTGAAGGGATGCGAGGCGTCGAGTTTGAAACGAAGTACACGGTCAGCCGAGATGGATGGAATGCGAGGACTCTGCATCTCTATTCGCACAGTGCCACACACATGGATGCGCCACTGCATTTCGAAGCCGGCCCCCAGACGATCGATCAGATCCCGCTTCAGTACGTCATGGGACGCGCACATGTGGTCAAGCTCACGCACATGCGCCCACGCCAGCCGATCGAGGTTGCCGATTTGGGCACCGTTGCGGACGCGTTCACGCCCGGTGACGCCTTGTTGTTTCACACCAACTGGAGTCAGCACGTCAGCGATCCCCAGTACTATCGTGACGAGTTTTCGCCGATCAGCCCGGGGCTCGCGCGGTGGATGGTCGATCACCAGGTTCGCATGGTCGGCGTCGAACCCCCATCGGTCGCCGATGTCAACGATCTGGCCGCCGTCACCGAGATTCACCAGATCTTGCTGTCGGCCAAGATCATCATCGTCGAAGGACTGTGTGGACTCGATCAACTCACCGAGTCCACCTGCTTCTTCGCAGCCCTACCGCTTAAAGTCGCCGACGGCGACGGAGCCCCTTGTCGAGCGTTCGCGATCGAGGGCAATCTGAATGATCTTATGCCCACCTGAGATCGATCCAGGGCAAACCCGCGAGCCCTAGAGCCATTGCTCAAAGCATCGTTTGATCGGTCCCTACGCCTCGCCAATTCCGATCAGACGATCCATTTCAGCGACGATCAGATCACGGCCGGAACTAGGCTTGAGGATCCCCTCGTCCGTCAATCGTCTCAGCACGCGAGAGAACGTTTCGGGCGTCAAATTAAGGTGGTTTGCGACGTCTTTTCGATGCGCCGGCATCCTCAACCGCCCCTGGGAATCGCATGGCAGAGAGGACAAGTATCGGGTCACCCGTGAGGTTGCATCTCGCAAAACCAAGTCATCAAGCAATTCGATGAAGTGCCGAGTCCAGTAGGCCATGCCAACCAGCAGCTGACGGCAGAACTCATGGTCCCCGTTGATCTGCTCAACCACGACGTCGATTGGAATCAGCAAACAACCCGACTCCTTGGTCGCTTCGGCCGACGCAGGGAGCACGAAGTTCTCGAAAGTGGCGACTTCGGCGAAGTGTTGCCCGGGACCGCAAAGGTGAAGAACGTGCTCCTGCGCATTGTTGCCAGAACGGAAGATGCGAATCATGCCGTAGTCAACAATGAACATCCCAGGGCAAGGATCGCCTTGAGAGAATACGCGTTGCCCCCGCATGTAGTGCAGGGGCTTGGCAGACTCTGCAAATCGAGTTGCGTTCTCGTCGCTCAGTCCGCCAAACAGTTCGCACCCGCGTATCAGCTCGTAAGCGGGTCTTAGTCGACGTTCATTTCTCATCAAAGAACACTGGCTTGACGTAGATCAAGGAACCATTGGGGGCATACGTTATATCTTCTCACCTCTATCAGTGGCGTAGGCGGCAACGGTGAGCGACCAACATGAACGACGCGGAGACGCCGCGCCCATCCGATGCCGAGAATACGCCGCCGTCAAGCGGACGAGCGGACACGAGCCCACGTCCGCCGCGACGGCAACTCACACGTGGTTCGATTCTCTTCGCCGTGATTCTGGGCGTGATGGCGGGTGTGGGGACATTCACATTCGGCTACGGCCGCGGGGCCAGCTATCTCAGCAATGATCCGCAAACCTGCGCGAACTGTCACGTGATGCAGGAGCACCTCGACTCCTGGGCCAAGAGCACCCATCACGATGTCGCAGTTTGCAACGATTGTCACTTGCCTCACCATCCCGTTGGCAAATGGCTGACGAAGGCGGACAACGGCTTGTTCCACTCGGTCGCGTTCACGACCGGCGACTTCAAAAACCCGATCCAGATAAAACCGCGCAACCGACAGGTCACCCAGGACGCCTGCGTTCACTGCCACCGCGATTTTGTCCACTCGATGCTGCCGGTCAACCAGGAACAGGAAACACAGAATTGCGTTCACTGCCATCAGTCAGCAGGTCACGCACAGCGATGACATGCACGTCGCGCTCGAATCTCAACGCAGCTACTGATTCTATGAAACCTCAATCGCCAGTCATCCAACCAAGAAGTGTTGCCATGGCCCCCAATCAACGAAGCGGAATCGCTCGGCTTGCCGTCCTGACAGCCATTGCCGCCGTCTCCACGTTCGCAATCGTTGCTCTTCTGGTCAACATCATGCAGCGGAAGCAAGAGGCGAGGACGCCGTTTTTGCGTTTGGCGGAGGTCACCGAAGTAAGCAGTGACCCCGAAACTTGGGGACGCAACTTTCCACTCCAGTACGAAAGTTACCTCAAGACCCAGGACACCGAGCGTACCGAGTACGGCGGCAACCATGCTTTGCCCCCCAGTAAGTTGGAACAGGACCCATGGCTCAAACGTCTGTTTGCCGGCTACGCCTTCAGCATTGACTACAACGAAGCTCGCGGGCACGCCTACATGCTGAGCGACCAGGAAGTCACCAAACGCGTTACTGACGTTCAACAGTCAGGTGCTTGTCTGCACTGTCACGCATCCGTCATCCCGATGTATCGACGGATCGGTCTTGAGAAGCTGGGAAAGGATGCTTCCGAAGAAGTGCTTGCCGAGTCCTTTCAACAAGAGGCGGTGATGAAAGGATTCCGCGCCGTCAGCACCATGAAGTACGAAGAAGTGCACGCTGAGCTTGAGAGAACTCCCGATGGTGTTGTCAAAGCGTCCCCGGGGGATCCGCACCTGGGCGACGCTCACCCGGTTTCGTGCATCGACTGCCATGATCCCGCAACGATGGCGATCCGTGTCACGCGGCCCGGCTTTATCGAAGGGATCTCCAAGTTG
>JBCCUO010000306.1:0-5508 GCA_039196805.1 Planctomycetota bacterium
GCCCAGGTAGCGCATCATTCCGCCCGACCACGCGCTGCAAGTCGTTGGTGGGCGAATTGACGTTTCCACGAGCAATCATTCGTGTTCCCGAGTTCCCCCCGGGAATGTTCGTCAGAAAAGCAACTGTTCCATCGTCGCCAATCCCAGGCGGTCCGCTGCCGATGCCCGGAAACGGACCGTTACTATCTGCGACCAGCTTTCGAGAAACGCCATCGCCGACATAGATCCCCAACGTTCCATCTGCGACTCGGCCTCGAAACACGACTTGTCCGTGGTTGTTCATGGTTGGCACGGATAGTGCGCGATTGAAGGGTGCTCCAACGAATCCGTCGTTCGAGTGGGCGATGCTGGTAAAGACAACGCCAGCGTCAGCCGGAGTGACGGCATACAAAAGGAAACTGACACACAACGTTGCGGACAAATGCTTCACGGATTCTCTCCCAAAGTCTCTCAAACCAACTGCCAAATGCGAATTCCAAAATCACCGTCCGAATCGAGACGCTGATTCACGCGCCAACCACCTGCAGAAACGATCCACTCACCGTTTGAGCTGACCCCAATCCGTTGGGTCGCCTGGCTCTTGCAAGTACCACTCGTCAGCCAACGAAAGCCATCCGATGCGCGGCCGACGTGGAGCTTTCGCCAAACGCTTCCAACGA
The DNA here is from genome assembly GCA_039196805.1 of Planctomycetota bacterium. GTDB lineage: Bacteria > Planctomycetota > Planctomycetia > Pirellulales > Pirellulaceae > JBCCUO01. Next base: position 660 of record JBCCUO010000306.1, read on the forward strand.
CCAACGTGCCCGAAGGGCTGTAGGCAATGTCTTCGAGTGGATCTTCGGTCGCGTAATGTGAATCCGGCCCCTCTGGATTTCGCACGTCCCAAAGACTGACCCCTGCTAAGTGACCGACGGGGCAAGCGACCGCGAACCGATGCTCGTCGACCATCGCCAAACCGTGGCAAGCTTCCGGTGGATCAACAAACTGAATCGAAGTTGGCCCGGTCAGTGGGTCGATGACCGATAGCGACAGGCCCATCGTCCGAGCGGCCAGCAGCAGTGTTCCCTCTTGAACATAGGCGATGCGTCTGCGTCCACCGGTTCGATCCAATCGACTGGCGAGTCTCCCTTGCTCGAGATCAAACGTCAGCACGACTCCCGAGTCGGAGACTGCAGTGAGGAATCTGTCATCAGGGGAAAAGGCGACGGTAGACAGCGGTGCGAGCACATCATCGGCGCGCAGCTCGTCAAGCAACTCGCCCGTGTTTGAGTCCCAGACGTAGACGACTTGCGAAGGGGTTCCGGCGGCGACCTTGGATCCATCATTGGCGACAGCAAGCGAAACCAAGAACTCGCGTTTCCGCGACTCGGATGACCAGATCTGCCGCTGCTGAGCAGCGTCCCAGCAGCGGAGGGTACCGTCCCAAGAAACCGTGACGAAGCGTGTCGAATTGGGAAGGAAACTAGCGCCGAAGACGTTGTTCTCGTGGCCTCGCAAAACGGCAAGCGGCTGAAGACGACGTGGCTTGTGCAACGTCGAACCGGTTGTTTCTTGCTCTTGAATGGCGAAGCCGATGGTACCGCCGACCAGCGCGATCGAAGCTAGACCGACGCACGCAGTTGCGGCACGTCTGCTGACCGCTCGCGTGTTCTTGGGCTCGGAGCGCCGAGAAGCCCCGGTTTCAACCGGATGCCCAGCATCTGCTGTCATCTGCCCTGTCCCTCCGGCTTCTTCGAGCAGTCGCTGGAGCTGAGGCCGCTCGCAAAACTGGCTCAAGAACTGAGCCACGCTGGCCGCCGAGCGCGGACGAAGCTCGCGATCTCGTTCCAGCATTTGATGGACATAGTTCGACAGGGACCGGTCGATCCCTGGCAATCGATTCTCCAATCGAACGGGTTCGTGGTTCGCCATTTGCCGCATCCTTTGAAGCACGGATATCGGACGATCCGACTGAAATGGCACTTTCCCCGAAAGGAGCTGATAGAGTGTCGCGCCCAAGCTGTAGATATCTGCACGCGCATCAATCGACACGGTGGTTCCACCTTGCTCTGGCGCCATGTAGTCCACCGTCCCCAGCAACTCTTCGGTCGCAGTCAGGCGGCCATCTTCGGATCCGGCGAACTCGGAAACCAGCGCCAGTCCAAGGTCCAAGACCTTCACAGTCGCGTCTTGGTCTTGCCCGGCGACCAGCATCGCATTGGAAGGCTTGACATCGCGGTGCACCAAGCCGTGCTGGTGGATGTCATCGAGCCCCAGAGCCAATTGACGTACTATCTCGCAGGCATCGTCAACATCGAGACGTATCGCCGAACGGAGCAACGAGGCCAAATCGCAACCGTGCAGTCGTTCCATGGCCAGATAGTGGTGTCCCGACACATTGCCAGCGTCATACGCGCGCACGATGTTGTTGTGCTTGAGTTTGATAACCAGCTCCGACTCGCGTTGAAAGCGCTGTATCGAAGGCGCGAATCGTGTGCGACGCGACGAAAGAACCTTGACGGCCCTCGGCTGGGACGTCCTCCGATCGACTGCGTCGTAGACGGCGCCCATCGCGCCGCGTCCTAGCATGGCGAGCAAGCAGTACGGCCCCAATTCCATCGGCAGCGGGAGCGGCGAGTCATCCAGTGGTACATCCACCGCCTTGGCAACTGCGATCGATAACCCAGCATCCTTGGAGATCGGTGGTGGTGTCAGGGTCGCGAGCATCGACATCAGAGGGTCTTCCAAATCGCTGCAGTTGTTGGCAGCGCGGCGGGTATCCAATCGGCGAAGGCAGTCCGAGCAGGTCTGAATGTGGTCATTGGTACGTTGAAACGCGGCACCGCTGAGTTGGCCGCGACCGAAAGCCTTCAAATCCTCGTCCGACGGACACGACGATTGATTCATCACGCGTTCTCCCTGATGTAGGTAAACGTTCTAGGCCTTACACGAGTTTTTGCCCTGTCCCGAAAGGCGTGCGTTTTGTCCACGCCAAGCGAGAGCGGCACGGCGAATGTGGGCCAATCCGAGGCGGGTCGGTGGTCGTCCGTCAGATCGACGAAGACGCCACATGCAACTTGCGATATCAGTCGCATACCGTCATCTCAACTGGGCTGAAAGATCATCCAGCGTCGATCAGTTCTCGGATGCGCCTAAGGATTCTTGACTTGAGGGTGTAGACGGCACCCACAGACATCCCCATTTGCTCGGCGACCAGCACCGCTGCTTGGCCATCCATGACGACTCGCGAAAAGGCTTGCCATGTCCGCGGTTCCACTTCAGATTCCGCGACCTGCAACGCGGTTCGCGTAACCAACTCCAGGTCCTCCGACTCCCTTGCTTGACTGTCGGTCGCGATCAGGTCGGGGATTCGCAGCAACCGGGTCGCTGCCGAACTGCCCCCCTTTGGCAAGCCAATCCGTAACGATTGTCGATGATGATCACGAATCTTGTTGGTGGTAATCGTGCGTAGCCAACCGCGAAAGCTGCCCGACTGATGCCGCTGGAACTGTGTCATTCCGCGATAGACCGAGCGGAACACTTCTTGCACGACGTCCGCCGCGTCATGCTCACTCAACTGCGACCGCCGGCACCATGCGTAGACTAAAGGAGAATAGACTCGAGCGAAGTTTTCCCATGACGTTGGATCGGTTGCCTTTAAACCACCAATCAGCTTGTCGCACGTCGTTGTCCCGCGAAATTCGCTTCGATAGCCATTCATGCGGCTGAAACCAAGACGGGATGGAGACTCAAACGAGCTAGCGACTGGTAGGGGTATTCCCCAGTCGATGACTTCGACGCGGCCCGACTGACCTGCGTCTTCCAGATCCGGAAGTGTAATCGACGGAAGCCCTCTTGGGTCGCCTCCGTCCGACCAGCCACTCGTTTTGAACCGGAGCTCGTTGGCTGATGGTCCAAGGCAATTCAGAACCAGAACGAACACCCGGCTAGCGAACACTCTGCGAAGGGTCGAAAATTGAAAACCGCAGCACGACGTTGTCGCTGCGACGACACGGGTGACCCTTGCACGTGACAGCAGAGATGCGAACTGATTTTGCGGTTGGTGAGGATGCGGACTTGATCTTGGTGGCTGACGCGAATCAGCAGGGAGTCATTGCGACCCAAGCGTCGGCGATCAAGGCTGCAGAACGTGACGAGGCGTTTGTTCTGCCGCTGCCCGAAGACGGCGGCGTATCGGCTCGGCTTGTGATTGGTGCATTGAACGACGACGAGGACTCCCGATGGGTTGCCCGGGTGACGCGCAATGTCGCCATTCCGACTGGGCAGCTGGTTGTCGACGGGGGTGGGTACTTTGGCCGATCTCCGAACCCGACCGTGAAGCAAGCGGTCGACTACGCGGTGTTCGACATTCCGCCTGGGACCCATAAGCTGACTTGCCTGGTGTATATCACGTCAGACATTGCCACAGACCTGTTCCGAAGGCGGAAAGTCTCCTATCTCAAATGGTTTCAAGAGACATTCCCTGGTTCGGCCATTCCGGCCTGGTTGGTTGAAGCGGCTGAAGCACGTGATCACGACGCGGAAGAGGCACTTCTGGAGTCGATTGACCATGGAGAACTCGAAGTGGATGAGGAAGACGACTCATTCATCGACGTCATTCTTCACCTGGAGCCAAACAGCGTCTGCCGGGAGCCCACGAAGCTGCTCGCCCGGGGCAAACTCTCATGGGAACGTCGGTTGCCCAAACAGTTTCCTCTCCCTCTTGTCGGAAACGGAGTCCGCCGATCGGGCGACTCAAGATGGACCACGCGCACGATTGTCGATGCGTTCGTGGACCAAACATTTGATTCGGTGCGTGAGTCGTTTACCCGATCACTGCGTCCCCAAATCAGTGATTTTCTTGCAGCCAAGCACGCGTCGATACGGGAGGTAATGGACGTACCGTCCAGACGTGTATTTGGATCATCACTCGCCAAACGGGATGACTGGTTGGACAAGATCGGCCATCCGAATGCGCAAATCGATGCGACCGCAATCCAGCAGCACAGCTTCTCGGGAAGCGTTGTGCTGGTGCTGGTCGACAACAGCCACCGAGGTCAGCTCGTGAGCGTTGATTTCCACCTCGCGTTCGTCAAGGCGGAATCGGGCTTGAAGGTGGCAGGAATCCAGTTGGGCTGGAATGCGCCGCGCAGACAGACTCGGCGACGAACGAACACATTCAAAGGTCCGCCTTGTCCGCATTGCGGCGAACCGCTCGCATCCGATAAAGCCAAACAATGCATCGGATGGGGCGCCAACTGGCACTGACGGCAGTCTCTATTGCCAATACCGACATGTGGATGCAAAAACGCCAAGGCTGGACTATGGCTTTACCCAGCGTCCTGCCTGCATGACCTTGGCAACTTTCCATAGATCGTCCAGGTCTTCGTGCGGTTTACCTTCGTAGAGAACAAGATCCGCATGTTTCCCCACCTCGATGCTGCCAAGTCGGTCTTCGCAGCGAAAGAATTTGGCCGGCTCTAGGGTTGCGGCAGTGATGACCTCAAGCGGGCTGAGACCTGCTTCGTGAAGCAGCCGCATTTCGTGCTGCATCGCCCAACCTTCTTCGCACACCGGTGGATTGCCGTGTGAGCTGGCCACCACAGGGACACCGGCCTGATGGCACAGAAGGGTGAATCGGAGCATTTTCTGGAACCCTTCGAC
>JBCCUO010000307.1:0-5501 GCA_039196805.1 Planctomycetota bacterium
ACGTGGTGGCGACAGAGAAACGGATCATGGACGAATCAACTTTCGGTTCGACATGACTGCAAGGAATGATGAGACGATGCCATTACATTCAGGAACGCGGCGGTAAAGCGAATCAGTCGGCGTGTTCAGGCATCGACACCTCGAATAGTCGATTAGTTCCGAGTCGAAGGATCGCATGTTTCGGACGCAGAGCGTTGTTCACTCCCTCAACCACTGACAAAAAATCGATGTAACGGGAAGTTTCAAGAAGCGTCCAGACGCCTCTGGTCAAACCACGGACTTCATAGTCGAGGACGAGTACCAGGGGGACGCGTCAATCGTCGTCCTCTTCCTCCACCTCGATCCCTGTCCGTTCACCGAACTGCTTGAGCACGTCGTCGTCCTTGATCAGCTCCTTCAGCAAGTCGGGAAGCTCCATGCGACCAAACCGAACCGCTTGCTGCAGCATATAACTGACCGGCGAATGGGGCTCCGTCTTGCGGAAGAACTCGCTCACCTTTAACAACAATCGAAACGCGTCTTCGCGCCCGGCAATCTGTGCTTTGGCCGGATCGACCACCACTCCGCTGACCGCTTGTTGGCCACCGACCGCAAGGCTGGCTTCGGCTGCATCGTCTTGCGTTTCCGATAGTTCGCCGCCCGATCCGTCGTCAAAAACGTCGCGAGTGATCAACGCGAAGGTCTCGCGGATCGACTGAAGCGTTTCTCGAATCTTGTTGCTCGGTGGCGCCGCCGGCATTCCCTCAAACGTTCCGCAGCGATCTTGCAGTAGCGCGTTGACGTCTTCGAATGACTCGATCGCCTGGTCGATGTCTTCCTGCCAGTCACGCAGGGCCTGCGGATCGATCTGGCGGGCCGCGGACAGGAACTCGCCTTCGCTGACATCCACTTCGGCCCCCGCGATCGCCCGGCGGTAGGTCATCAGGGAATAAGCATCCAGATCCGGCAGCAAGGCCAGTTCTTCCAGTGGCGCGATCAGGGTTCCCGGTTCGCTGGTCCCGTTGAGGTTACTGAGGTGCGCGACGGTCCAGCTGTAGCCTTCGTCCTCGTCCGGCGGCGGCGAAATGGAATCCCAGTGCGATTCAATGATCCCCTTGATCGCGACGTAGGCGTCGCGAAGACCGGCGAATGAATCGAGCCGGGTGCTTGATTCGACTAACCAAGCAGCCACCCAAAGGTCCTTGGAATGCTTCGTCAAGATTTCCTGGCACTGCTGGTGAACGGCGTGCCAGTCGGGCGGCTCAACGACACGATCCTCTTCGCGAATGGCATCCAGCTGTTCTTCGCTATACATCGCCAGCTCGCGACGCTTGTCCTCGGCGCCCACCGCCGCGTTGCGAGCATCCTTGGCAGCCGAGTACTCGACCGGAGCAACTTCTTTGGCGATCCCGCCCGCGGGAGACTCCTCGCTGATCCCGCCAGTCAAACTGTCCAGATCCAATGTTGATTCGTTTGCCATTTCTGATTCCTAACCTGAAGATCGCCACCAGGTTCGGCCAACCACTATCGCATTGCGGATGACTTTGGAACCTGGTCGTGTGAGTCTACCGTTGGTTCCGTTTGTGTGCGCGTCGCCAAGCGGTCACAAAATTCACGGCACAGGGCTCGCGCCAAGAACGCCGCGTTCGCCGCGTAACGTGGAATCAATCGCCGAGGATCAGAGAACATTCGATAGGCCCACTCCATCCCCGCCCTCTGCCAGATCACCGGAGCGCGGGTGGCGGTCCCGGCAACGAAATCGAATGACGCACCCAGTTGAATGCTGACGGGCACTCCCAATCGTTGGTAGTGCTGGTGAATCCAACGTTCTCCCTTGGGCTGCCCAAACGCCACCAGCAACACATCGGTTCCCGCTTCCCGTATTCGCTGGTCTTGTTCGGCTTGCTCTTCGGCCGATAACTCGCGGAACGGTGGCGATTCGACGCCGGCGATTTGAAACGCCGGATACAGCTCGGTCAGTTTTGCCGCGCAGTCCGCCGCCACTCCTGGCACGCCGCCCAAGAAGTAGATTCGCCAGCCCTCTAGGGCCGCCCGTTCGGCTAACCGATAAATCATCTCACTGCCGGCAACACGCGTTGGCAGCGGAGTTTTTGTCGCCCGGCTACGCCAGACGATCGGCTGTCCATCGGCCAGAATCATGTCTGCATCCTCGGTGATCGCGGGCACTCCCTCGCCAGCGTGATGCAGCATCACGTAGTTCAGATTCGCCGTGATCACGTAGCTGGGCAACCCGCGGTGAATCAGGTCGCCAATTCGGTCGATCGCTTGCCCCATGTCCAATCGATCGAAGGGAACGTCCCAGATGCTTGTGCAGTTTCGCGGCAGCGGATCGCAGGAACGGTGCTGATCCGTCGGATGTGCTTCAGCCGAGTCGTTTGAAACCGGCGAGGTAACAAAATCAAAGGAGCCGGGCGTCGTCTGCGACGAGAGGCTGGGAAAGGTCATCGCAATGCGGCCTGTTGGAAGTTCTGGTCCACGCGCCGCCGGCACGCTTTCCTATTCTTTTCGATCAAAGCCTAGGGCGTGTCCGTCGGGTCGATCAGGATTGCCGACACCTCGACGATGGCGCTTTGTCCATTGCGTGGACGTGTGACGGTTGCATCGATTGCATCGGGGCAGGCTCCACTGCACCCGGCAATTCGCTACAACGTCGGGAGTCGTTTCCCCAAGTTCGTTGAAACCACCGCAGCCGATCGACTCTTCATGCCCGACCGTCGTTTCATTCTTCTGACGTTCGATGGTTTGGCTTGCTCGTCACTGGGCTGCTACGGAAGCAGCTGGTCGTTGACGCCTGGGATCAACCACCTCGCTGCCAATGGGACAACTTGGCACCGTCACGTGGCGACCCATGATCAACCATGGACAGTCTTTCAGCGCTGGCTCGCCGAGCCCGCCACGACGCAGTGGGCTCGTCGGCAACGCGAGTTGGGCACGGTCGAACTGTTGACCGACGATGGTCAGTTTGCGAATTCACTCAGCGAACCATCGAAGTCGGTTTTCGATGCGCTGACAGCTGTTGCCGTCTCAGACACCGACTCGTCCGATCACGCGGCGGACGACCTGGACCGGACGCGACTGGGGCAACTGGTCGCCGCCGTCTCGGATCGGATGCTGGACCCTGCCCCGTGGGGCGCCCTTTGGCTGCACAGTTCCTTTTTGACGCGATGCTGGGACGCCCCCCGGTCGCTGATCCCGGATCAGTTCGTTGAAGAACCAAGCCTGGAGCCGATTGATCCCGCCGACGAATCCTTGGAGAAGGCTCAGGTGCAAGTGCATGAAACCGCTCCACAATGGTTTGACCAAGTGGTTGTTCCTCGCGTGGAGATCGATCAACGGTTTGATCCCGATCAGTTGACCGCGTGGATGCAGACTTACAGCTGCCAAACTCGGCTGATCGATGTGTTGCTGTCCGTGCTTCAAGACCAAGCGGCATCGCTGGACGAGCCCATTGTCTGGGTGATTGCCGGGACCAGCGGGTTTTCGTTTGGTCAAAACGGATGGATTGGCCATGCTTGCGGTCCCTTGCGAAGTGAGCAGATTCGATTGCCGCTGATCATCAGCGACGGCAGTCAGGCGATCCATGTACCCCAGATCACCGACAGCGACTCGATGCCATCGCTGCTGCTGCGTTGTGGCCGAGGAAAAGCTCTGGTCACACCGGAACAGCTGGCCAGCGACGCGCGAGATGAATACGCACCTGCCGTGCGGACGCGATCGGACCGATGTCGTCAAGCAATCACGACGCCACAGTGGTACGCCGTGGTGGACCGAGACGACCGGCGTGGACTCTATTCCAAGCCTGATGACTTGTATGATGCCAACGATATCAGCCGCCTCAGTCCGCAAGTGATGGAGCGACTGATCGAGCTTGCGTAGCCGAACTCGCGGAGAGTTTCGGCCCTTGGTGGTTGCCGTAACAAGAGCCGGTTGCCCCGCCGAAAGCCTGCGCGGCTTCCGCTACGAATTCGCCAAATGAGTGAAAGCCGACGCGGCTTGCGCTACTTGATGGCGAGCAACTCGACTTCGAAGATCAGCGTGGAGTTGGGCCCGATGTTTCCGTCTGGAGTGCCGCGGGGGCCGTAACCGAGAGGCGACGGGATGTAGAGCATCCACTTCGCGCCCACTGTCATTTCCGACAGGCCAACTTGCCAACCACGGATCACCCGATTGAGCGGAAACTCCGCTGGCTCGCCCCGCTGGACCGAACTATCAAAGACGGTTCCGTTGAGTAGCTTGCCGGTGTAGTGCACGCGAACGGTATCGGTCGGACCTGGCTTCGGCCCTTCGCCGACCTTCAAGACCTTGTACTGGACACCACTTTCGAGTGTCTTGATGCCATCCTTCTTGCCGTTGTCGACGAACCACTGTTTCTCGTCTTCCAACTGCTTCTTGACCATCGCTTCCATTCGCTCATTGACCATCGCTTGCACTTTGCCCTGCGTTTCTTCCAGTTCCGCAGCCGACATCTTGGGCTCGACCGCTAGCAGTCCATCCTTCAGGCCGGCTAGAAAGACCTGCTTGTCAAAGTCATCTGCCTGAATCCCTTGTTTCTGCATGCTTTGGCCAACTGAGATGCCTAGGAAGTAGGCGATCGGGTCTTGCGATGGCATGGGGTCTTTTTCCTGAGCGTCCGCCGCGAGTGGCAACAGCGTGCTGGTGAGAAGGGCGGCAGAGCAGGCAGCGATGCGAATCGCGCCGGCAGAGATCGCGAACAACGGTCGCATCTTCATGGGTCAAGCTTGGGTTAGGGTTGAGGTCCGGCGTATTGCGTGGCCGCCGCGACCAGAATCACCACCAGGATGATTCCAGCCACAATCAAAAAGCGGCCCCAGGAAACTTCCGACCGTGGACCTCCACCCAGTCGGACATTGATTTGTTTTTTGAGAATGCGATGCCCCAGCAGGGTGGCCTGTTCGGCTGCGGTCAGTTTGGGTGAAGCGGGTACGTTGCCGGCTGCCACGTCGGTTCGCTTCGTCGCCACCTCGTCGTCTTTTCGATTCAGACCGTATTTCTCGCCAATCTGTAGCATGCAGCCTTGCACATGGCGAGCGTTGAAGGGGCGGTCATCGGGTGACTTGGCCATCAGCTGGTCGATGACTTCGTCCAGCTCAGGTGGACAATCCCCGACAGCGGAGCTGGCTTTGGGAGGGGGAACTCGCAAGTGTTGCTCAAACAGCTGGGCGAAGTTGTCCCCCAAGAACGGCTTGCGCCCGCTGACCATCTCGAACAGGCAGCAACCCAACGCGTACAGGTCGGTTTTGCCGCTGATCAAGGTGTCCCCGGTGATTTGCTCCGGAGACATGTACGCGTGCGTGCCGACGGTCAATCCATCTGCCGTCAGGTCTCCGGCGTTGACGTCACGGGCAATACCAAAGTCACCCAGCTTGATCTCGGCATCGCGGGTTAAAAACAGGTTGCCCGGCTTCAAGTCGCGGTGGATCACGCCGTGATTGTGAGCGAACTGCAATGCCGAGCAAATCTGGCGGCCGATGTCGACCACC
>JBCCUO010000308.1:0-5427 GCA_039196805.1 Planctomycetota bacterium
GCGACATGCGACAAGGAGGGATCGCCGGCTCGGCTCGGTCCATCGTATGCCTCGCCACGAAATAGCATCGTAAGTGCGGCAGAGGGGAGTCGCAAGGTTTTCCCCAGGATCAACTGCTGTCACTGGATTAACCGAAACCAGATTGGCCCGTCAGAGGGGATCCTGATTCCACGTTCGCGGCTCGCCTTGCGCATCGGTGGCGTAGGGTTCCGATAGAAATCGCAATCGGTGGCGGGCAACATGGGGCGGAATTGGACTTTGAGCAGCATGACGGACACTACTGGCAACGCTCCTTCCGTCGCAGCCGCGCCAACCGCTCCAGACGAATCGGTTGGCTTGCTGCTGCAGTCATTGACCGAGGTCAGCGAAGTTGCCGACCCTATCGTGGATCACGGCGGCCGACGCGACTTTGAAAGCCAGCTGGCGATGGTGCGTCTGGGAATGGCGACGTCACTCTTTTATGCACTTCGGACCAAGCATGCGGCGACGGCAGCGCACAGCCTGCGGGTCGCAATTGCCTGTTCAGCGTGGGCCCAGCGATCTGGATTGGCGGAGCCGCTCCGTGATCGGATCGAAGTGGCCGCGTTGTTACATGACGTCGGCAAGATCGGCATCCCGGATCGAATTCTCCGTAAACCGGGCAAGCTGAGTGTGGAGGAGCAGCTGGTGATGGACAGTTGTCCCCAGCTTGCCTGCAATATCCTGCGCGGCTGCACATCCGACCAGGAACTACTGGCGATTGTCGCGCATGCCAACGAGTGGTTTGATAGCCGACGCCAGGAAGAGAAGACTCGATCGAATGCATTGCCGCTGGGTTCGCGAATGTTGGCGATCGCGGGTGCTTTCGATTCGATGACCACCGAGCATGTATATCGGCGCGCCATGAGTCGTGAGCGGGCACTGGGTGAACTGCATCGACGGTCGGGCACGCAGTTCGATCCGGAACTGGTGCTTGAATACGTTCGCATGATGGAAGAGCGGCCCGAGTTGCTTCAAGGCACGGTACGCGATCGCTGGCTGCAGCAGCTCAACCCCGAACAAGGCAATCAACTCTGGGCCGCGCCTCCGCCTAGCCAGGAAGTGTCGTCCAACCGCGCCGCTGAAACCAGCTTCTTTCAGCGGTTGTCGGACGGGGTGCGAGATGGCGTGGCGTTCACCGATTCCGAGGGAATGGTAACCCAGTGGAACGCGGCGATGCAGCGGCTGACGACGATCTCCTCCGAAGCCATGGTGGGGCAAACGTGGAGTGACCAAGTCGTCCGGCTTCGCGATGGGGATGGTGGGCGTGATGAAAGCGTCTGTCCAGTATCCCAGTGCTTGCGCACCGGAGTCCCTTCGGTTCGCGACATGCAGATTGAACAACCCGATGGCACACCCACGCCGGTTCGCGTTGAAGTCTTACCGGTCACCGGAACGCTTCCGGGACGTCTGGGCGTGGTCGTGATGATGCGCGACCTGTCAGAGGAAGCCAGCCTGGAGGAACGTTTGGAGGCGCTGCACGAACAGGCGACCAAGGATCCTTTGACCGGTGTGGCCAACCGGGCCGAGATGGATCGCGCCCTGGCCGAAATGACTGACCTGAGGATGGAGGGGGGACCCACATTCAGCTTGATCATCTGCGACATCGACTACTTCAAGCGAGTCAACGACACGCACGGTCATCCGGCCGGTGATGAGGCCTTGGTGACCTTTGCTCAGGTCCTGACGGGGCAAAGCCGCGAAGGCGACTTGGTGGCACGCTATGGCGGCGAAGAGTTTGTGCTGCTGGCGATCAACTGTGACAACGCGACCGCCACCCAACGAGCCGAAGACATTCGACGATCACTCGAGTCCACACCGCTTCCAAGCTTGAATAACGAGACGATCACGGCCAGCTTTGGTGTGACGGAGTTTCAGACGGGAGACTCTCCCGAGACTATTTTGGCACGCGCCGATCGTGCGCTCTTGCAGGCCAAGGACAACGGTCGCAACCGGGTCGTCCAGCTGGGCTGCGGGGCCCAGGGCACCGAGGTCGTCGCACCGATTAGCGGTTGGATGGGTTGGTTCACCGGTGGTGCCGGCGATCGAGATCATGAAGCTCGGTTGGTCACGCCGGTGCCGATCGATCTAGCGATTGAAAAACTGAAGGGATTCATCGCGGACCACGCCGCAGAGATCATCTCCGTCAAGGAGAATGAGGTGTCGATTCGACTGACGGCATCCTGCCGCGTCGGTGGACGACGAGCCGTGGATCATCACATCTCGTTGAGTTTGGTGGTTCAGCTCTCCGAGTCGATTCGGGAGCAAAAGACGGCGGATCTACTGCAGAAGATTCGCGAGACGGCAGTTCACGCCCGGATCAAGCCAACTCGTAACCGTGATCGCCGCCGACGGGAGCTCAAGCAGTGCGTCGACCAAGTCATCGCCAGCTTGAATAGCTACATCATGGGTCGCATTATCGCGCGGGGCGAAGAAGCGTCGTGACCCTCTACGCGAGCGTTTGGCGGCCCGCTATGGTGCTGGAGTAATACGCGTCGCACCGCCAAAGCCAACAGGGTCACGGGGTGTCGAACGCGGTCGTTTGTCCCACACCCCGCACTTGGGAGCACCCCTTCGGCCATGGCCTACTCATTGCCCGAATTGCCTTACGGCTACGACGCTTTGGAACCTCACATCGACGCACGTACGATGGAGATCCACCACACCAAGCACCACAACGCCTACATCACCAAGGTCAACGCCGCGATCGAAGGTACGGATCTGGGATCGAAGTCGATCGAAGACTTGATTTCCGATCTGGGCTCGGTTCCTGCCGACAAGCAGGGTGCGGTTCGAAACAACGGTGGTGGTCACGCCAACCATTCGCTGTTCTGGACCGTCATGGGGCCTGGCAAGGGTGGACAACCGTCGGGCGAGTTGGCTGACGCCATCAATGCCGCCTGCGGATCGTTTGATGGTTTCAAAGAGGCCTTCTCAACCGCCGCCGCCACACGTTTTGGCAGCGGTTGGGCTTGGTTGTACGTTGACGGCGGCGCAGTGAAGGTTGGAAGCACTGCGAACCAAGACAGCCCGTTGATGGGCGCTGACATTGCCGGCATCAGTGGCACGCCGATTTTGGGCTTGGATGTCTGGGAGCACGCTTACTATCTGCACTACCAAAACCGGCGCCCCGACTACATCAGCGCGTTCTTCGACGTGATCGATTGGGACGCCGTGGCCGCACGGTTCACCGCCGCCAAGTAAGAATTCGGCGGAGAATGTAGCCAACCCACTCCGTGGGCTAGGCTCGGGACCAAACATTCGTAGCGAAAGCCGCGCAGGCTTTCGATCGTTGCGTTGTAGGCAAGGCACGACCGACCGTGGACCGCCGAAACTCTCCGCGAGTTTCGCTACGGTTGGGTCTCATTCCTCGTGGAGAGGCTCGGGACCACGAAGTGGTCTGTCGACAAAAAAACGCTCCCGCAGTGATGACTGTGGGAGCGTTTTTGCGTTCGGGTTTCATCCGCCCAGCGTTTACTCTTCGCTGGTCGGAATCAACGGTCCGGCGCTTCCCAGGCCACCTTTCAGGTCGCCTTCGGACATGTTGTTGGCGGGCATCGAACCGGTTTCCGCGGCTTCCGCTTCAGCCGCCGCACGTTCTTGCTCTTCGCCCCATTCGACGCGTTTGAGCGACAGGCCGATCTTTCGCTCGTCGGTATCCACACGCAGCACTTTGACCTCGATGTCGTCGCCCACTTTGACGACTTCCTCGGGGTCTTCCACTTTGTGTTCGGCCAACTCACTGATGTGCAGCAAGCCCTCCAGACCATCTTCCAGGCCGACAAAGACGCCGAAGTTCGTGATCTTGGTGACCTTGCCTTTGACCAATTGGCCGGGCTGATACTTGTCGGGGATGTCGCCATCCCAGGGGTCGTTGTCCAGCTGCTTGAGACCCAGGGCGATACGACGGCGTTGTTCGTCGACGTTGAGCACTCGGCAGGCAAGCTCTTGGCCCTTTTCCAGTAGTTCACTGGGATGGCTGATCTTGCGAGTCCACGACATGTCGCTGACGTGCAGCAGGCCGTCGATGCCCTCTTCCAACTCGATGAACGCACCGTAGTTGGTCAGGTTGCGAACCTTGCCGGTGACGTCCGCCCCCTCGGGATAACGGCTGATGACCTCGTCCCACGGGTTCTTTTGCGTCTGCTTCATGCCGAGCGAAAGCTGTTGGCCTTCGGGGTCGACGCCCAAGATCATGACTTCGATGTGATCGCCGATGTTGACCAATTCGCTGGGGTGATTGACCCGCTTGGTCCAGCTCATTTCGCTGATGTGAACCAGGCCTTCGATGCCGGGTTCCAGCTTCACGAACGCACCGTAGCTCATCACGTTGACGACTTCGCCCTTGTGGGTCGATTCGACCGGATACTTTTCCTCGATGTTTTCCCACGGGTTGCGATCTTTTTGCTTCAGACCCAGAGCGATCTTCTGCTTCTCGCGATCGATGTGCAGGACCTTGACCTCGATCTCTTGATCGATCGAGACCATTTCGGTTGGGTGCCCGATGCGTTCCCAGGCCATGTCGGTGATGTGCAGCAAGCCATCGATGCCGCCCAGGTCGACGAAGGCACCAAAGTCGGCGATGTTCTTGACGATCCCTTTGCGAATCTGGCCGACCTCAAGTTCCTGCATCAGGTAAGTGCGATCTTCTTCGCGTTGACGTTCGATCAACGAACGGCGGCTGATGACGATGTTGCGTCGGGTGTCGTCGATCTTCAGGACCTCGGCCTGGATCACGCGGCCGATGAAGTCGCCGATGTCGCCGGGACGTCGAATGTCCACTTGGCTGCCGGGCAGGAAGACGTTGACACCGATGTCGACCAGCAAGCCACCCTTGATCTTGCGAATCACGGTGCCGGTGACCACTTGGCCTTCGGCGACCGATTCCATCATCGCTTCCCACTCGATGATCTTTTCGGCTTTGCGCTTGCTCAGCGCGATCATGCCGTAGGGGTCATCGGCCGCCCCCAGCTCGTCTTCCATCTCCTCGATCAGGACTTTGACGACGTCGCCAACCTTCGGCGGATCCTCGTCAGCGCCCCACTCGTCCAGGCCGACCGTGCCTTCACTCTTGAAGCCAACGTCCATCAAGGCCCATTCGTCGTTGAGTTCGACGATCTTGCCGTCGACGATTTTGCCTTGAGCGTAGTCCTGCTGTTCGACGGCAATCGCGTCGATCAGCCAATTTTCGGCTTCCTCCTCAGGGGCCATGACGGCCAGTTCATTGAGGATGTCGTCGTCTTCGAGATTGCGGATGAGGTTACGGTTGACCATAAAGCTTGTTCTGTCGCGGATACCATCCAGCCAAGAAAGGGCAGCCAGAGCCAACGACGTGGCAGGCTGTACCCGCCCACCAAAGCAAGGGGGCGGCGTGGTATCGCGGGGTTGGAGGAACGAATCGGATTTGGA
>JBCCUO010000309.1:0-5426 GCA_039196805.1 Planctomycetota bacterium
CAGCTATCAGCTAGAAGGATGACGCGATGAAGTCGGACCATTCGTGAAATCCGAAGCGAGTTCGACCGTTTTCACGGTCTGACCGCTGATCGCTGACCGCTACCCATACAACTGCTTCGCTTGAATGAAGGCTTCCACCGGTCTTGGCACTCGATGACGAATGCTGCGGTGCTCTGACACGCGCTGTCGAATCTCACTGCTACTGATCTCGATCACCGGCATGCGTATCACGTGCTGGCGAAAGCATTCGATCTGCTCGGCTGAGATCAACGACTTCAGACTGCCGAAATCGATTTCCGGTTCCCCACCCCGCTGCACCACGGCCAGCGTGACCAACGACAACAACAGGTCTGGTTGGTGCCACTGTGTCATGGATGCGAGCGAGTCGCTGCCAATGATCAAGAATCTTTCCGCACCCGGGTTTTCTTCGTGCAGGTCTCGGATCGTATCGACCGTGTAGCTGATCTCTCCCCGCTGGATCTCGCGATCGTCGACGATTGACTGCGAATCCCCGGAAACTGCCAAACGCACCATTTCCAAACGATCACTCGCTGACGCTGTCGCACCATGACGCTTCAGCGGCGACGTCGCGGCGGGAACCCATCGCAGTTGGTCCAGACGGAGTTGTTCTTTCGCCGCCTCGCCGATCCAGAGGTGCCCCATGTGAATGGGGTCGAAGGAACCGCCAAAGACGCCAACTCGTTGCATGTTGTTTGCTCCCTAGTCCGGACCGGAGGTGTCCACACGATCGCTACGATCGGGATGCGGCTTTATCTTGTGTAGACACGGTATGTTGAAGACCCCTTTGAGATGATTGACCCTCGCTTGCCCCTACTACCCGGTGATCTGGGTGAGAATTTCGCTTCCCTGATCACCACCGACTCCTCCATTCGCCACGCCGCGACGCCGGATGGCCTGTTGATGCCGCTGCCACCCCCTTCGTCCGATCCACCCCCTTCCAGTGACTCGCAGCAGGGCGAGCTGTTTGACACTGCGCCACCGCCTTGGGAACTGGCCGCGGAAGATGATGTGGCGGTCGCGGTGATCGTCTTCAGCGAGGCACCGCACGGACCGTACGACTATCGCATCCCCGACTCGCTGCGAGAAGAATTGAAAGCGGGAATGAGAGTCGAGGTCCCTCTGGGTCGTCGCCGAAAACTGACCACAGGCTGGTGCATTGAAGTCAAAGAGGGCAGCGCTCAGGATCGCAGGCTGAAAGACGTCGCCGACTTGCTGGACGACGAACCGCTCTGCGATCCGTCGCTGGTGCGACTGGTGCTCTGGATGGCGAAGTACTACCAAGCGCCGGTGGGCCAGGTCTTTGACACGCTGATTCCGTCAAGTGTCCGATCGGCGGCCGGGACTCGAAAACGCCTCTACCTGACCGTTGAGCCGCAAGCGGCGGCCGACGATCAGTTGCTGAAGTCACTGCCGTCCAAGCAAGCGGTGATCATGCGATTCATGATTGCGATGGCGACTCCGATGACGCCCGCCCAGTTGGTCCAGGAGATCGGCTGCACCGAAGGCCCCATTCGTCAGCTGCGCAAAAAGGGGCTTTTGGTGGACGAACATCGCCGCGAGATGTCTTCGGGCGGATCGACACGCTGGCAAGTCGATGATGGCGAAGTGGAGGCAACGCACTCCCTGACAAAGGACCAAACCAACGCGCTGGAGCGGCTTTCTAAGGCTGTCGATTCCCAGCAAGGAAAGGCGATCCTCTTGCACGGAGTCACCGGTAGCGGCAAGACCGAGGTTTACATCCGCACCATCGAGCACGTCGTCCGGTTTGGTCGCTCGGCGATCGTGCTGGTCCCCGAGATCAGCTTGACGCCGCAGACGCGCGGGCGGTTTGAACGACGATTTCACTCGGTCGCGGTGCTGCACAGCCAAATGTCACCGGCCGAGCGGCATTTTCAATGGCAGCGCATCCGCAGCGGAAAGGTGCAAGTCGTTGTCGGGCCGCGCAGCGCAGTGTTCGCTCCGCTGCCCCACTTGGGCTTGATCATTCTGGATGAAGAGCACGACAGTTCTTTCAAACAAGACACACAGCCACGCTATCACGCCCGCCGCGTCGCGTACTCGCGAGCAATGTCGCTGAAGGTTCCCCTGGTCTTGGGAACAGCGACGCCGTCACTGGAGTCATGGCACGCGACCCAGTCCGGTCACGCCGAGTTGATTCGCATGCCTCAGCGGGTTGGCGACCGCCCCATGCCCGATGTTCAACTGGTCGACCTGCGAGTCAAGGATGATCGCACTCGGGGCGCAATCAGCCGACCACTGCACCAAGCGATTGAACAAACGCTTCGCGAGCAAGGCCAAACGATCTTGCTGCTGAACCGACGTGGCTTCGCGACCACGATTCAGTGCCCGGCGTGCGGTCATGTGGTCTCCTGCCCCGAATGCGACCTGCCTTTGACCCATCATCGCGACGGCGGTAAAGCGATCTGTCACTACTGCGACTACAGCATCGCCACGCCGCCGTGGTGTCCCGCGTGTCGATTTGACGGCATTCGATACGGCGGCCTGGGGACGCAAAAACTGGAAATGGAAGTCAAAGCGCGGTTTGAGGAGGCCAACATCGCTCGGATGGATAGCGACACGATGCGACGTCCGGGAAGCCACCAAAAAGTCCTGTCCGCTTTTCGCAGCGGCGAAGTCGACATTTTGCTGGGGACGCAAATGATCGCCAAAGGCTTGGACTTCCCCAACGTCCTGCTGGTCGGCGTGATCAACGCCGACGCCGCCCTGCACTTCCCCGACTTTCGAGCCGCAGAGCGCACATTCCAACTTGTGACGCAAGTAGCAGGCCGCACGGGCCGAGGTGATCGAGGCGGCCGAGTCATCGTGCAAACCTATAGTCCCGACCATCCGGCGATCGTCGCGGCATCGCATCATGACTACGAAACCTTCGCCGAAGGCGAAATGGTCAACCGGCGGAAGTACAACTACCCCCCCTTGGGCAGCGTGGCACGCATCATCCTGAGAGGTCCGGACGAAGAAACGACCGAGAACGTTTCGCAGAAACTGGTCGACCAACTGGAAGCGACTCGCGATGCGATGAACGTCGAAGTCCGTATTTTAGGCCCCGCGCCCCCGCCGATCGCCAAGCTTCGCGGCAAGTTTCGCTTCCACATCATGCTGCAGTGTCCCGAAGCAGGACCCCTGGGTGAAGTGATCCGCCGCAGCGTGGCATCGTTCACGATTCCAAAGAAAGACGACGTCCAATTCGTCATCGACATCGACCCGATGGACATGTTGTAGGGAGCGAAGAAGAGGAAGCTGTTAGCGTTTAGCCAGATGCCTCGTTGCATGGCTCTGCCTTGCAACGCACTGCACCGGAGGCTCTGCCTCCACGTCGCACCGTTCCAAGCCGATTCATCGCGGTACGCTCACGCAAACGGCCTATCAGCTTCAAAGCAGCGACAGTCGACAGCCTGAGACGTCAGCCCCAGATCACTCTCAATCCTTGCTCACAGCCCGGCAAAGGCGGCGTTG
The DNA here is from genome assembly GCA_039196805.1 of Planctomycetota bacterium. Taxonomy (GTDB): domain Bacteria; phylum Planctomycetota; class Planctomycetia; order Pirellulales; family Pirellulaceae; genus JBCCUO01. The sequence goes on from JBCCUO010000309.1 coordinate 3,496, forward strand.
ATCAAATCGGATTGTTCCAATTGATGGGCGGCCATCGATCCGGTGCTGGGGCTGGCAGACTCGGCACGGGTAACGCAGTCGACATTCCAGCGATCACTTAGCCGATCGACGAACCTCAACTTCATGTAGGGCCACGCCCCCATGTTTTCTGGCTCATCTTGAACCCAATGGATCTCAGTGCCGTCAGGTAGTTCCTCCAGCGATGCCAGCAACTCGCTCTGCTGCAGCGGATAGAGCTGTTCCAACCGCATGATAGGAACGCCTTCGATCTCGCGCTGCCCGCGAGCATCCAGCAGGTCGTAGTAAATCTTGCCGGTACAAAGCAGCAAACGGCGTGCTTCCTGCAAAGGCACCTTGCGATCAGGAAGGATCTTCTTGAACGATCCGCTGGCCACGATGTGCAGCGGACTGGTGACTTGCGGATGACGCAGCAAGCTCTTGGGGGTCAGCACGACCAACGGCTTGCGCCACTTGCGAATCACCTGACGCCGCAGCAGGTGGAAGTACTGGGCCGGTGTCGTTGGCTGGCATACCTGGATGTTATCTTCGGCGGACATCGCCAGCCATCGTTCAACACGGGCGCTGCAGTGCTCCGGCCCCTGGCCCTCAAAGCCGTGCGGAAGCAACATCACCAGTCCGCTGAGTCGGTTCCATTTGTCTTCGGCGCTGGCGATGAACTGGTCAACGATGACCTGGGCGACGTTCCAGAAGTCCCCAAACTGTGCTTCCCAAATGCAAAGCCCACCGGGACAGTCCAACGAGTAACCGTACTCGAAGCCCAACACACCCGCCTCGCTAAGAGGGCTGTTGTGGATTTCTAAGCTGGCTTGATCCTCGGACAGGTGTTCCAGCGGCATGTAGGTCTCGCCATTCTTGGTGTTGTGCAGCACCGCATGCCGGTGGCTGAACGTGCCACGCTGGCAATCCTGGCCCGTCATCCGCAGCGGGTGCCCCGACACCAGTAGCGACGCAAACGCAGCCAACTCTGCCGTTGCCCAGTCAAGCGGCAACTCACCGGTCGACATCTGCCGGCGTTGCTGGAGCGGTCGCTTCAGCTTCTTGTTTGTCGCAAAGTCGTCCGGAATTCGCGTCAACGCATCGATCAGTTCACCCAAACGCTGTTCATCGAAGGACGTGTCTGTCTCGTCCATCGGTTCGGGACCGCCAAAGTACTCGGTCCAGTTGGCGGCAAGCGTCTGCGTGTCGGCGACGAACTCTTCGTTCTTGCTAGCTTCGAACTCACGCTCAAGTTTGTCATGACGTTCGCGGCTGATCTGCTCCGCTTCGTCCGACGTGATCTTGCCCAGTTCCAAAAGCCAGGTCAGGTACTGCTCGCGGACACCAGGGCGACGATCGATCTCCGCGTACATCATTGGCTGCGTGAACCGAGGTTCGTCGCCTTCGTTGTGTCCCCAGCGACGATAGGCATACAGATCGATGACCGCGTCGCGTTGGAACTCCTTGCGAAAATCCATCGCCAGCGACACGACTTGAGCGACCGCCTCGGGGTCCTCGCCGTTGACGTGGAAGATCGGGATCTGCAGCATCTTGGCGATGTCGGTCGCGTAGGTCGTGCTGCGACCTTGGCGCGGCAAGGTGGTGAAACCGACCTGATTGTTAATCACCACATGCAGCGTGCCACCGGTTCGATACCCCTCTAGCTCGCTTAGGTTCAACGTTTCCTGGACAACCCCTTCGCCGGCGAAGGCAGCGTCGCCGTGAATCAGAATCGTCAGTACTTCTTGCCGTTTGGTGTCACTGCGGATGTCCTGCTTGCAACGCGCGCGCCCCAGCGCCACCGGATTGACGAACTCCAGGTGGCTGGGATTGAAGCACAGCGAGATGTGCAGCGTGTGCCCGGCCGCGGTTTGCCAGTCGCTGCTGTATCCGAGGTGGTAGGGCACGTCTCCACCGCCACGATTCAGCTCGGG
>JBCCUO010000310.1:0-5413 GCA_039196805.1 Planctomycetota bacterium
GAATCAAAAACTGTCCTTCCACAAGTTGGGCACCGATCAGTCGCAGGATCGGCTTGTTTATCAGCGTGACGATCATCCCAAATGGGGTTTCTCGCCGACCGTTACCGAAGATGGCAAGTATCTGATCATCGAGAACTGGAAGAGCACCGATCCCAAACACCAAGTCTTTGTCGTTGACTTGGAATCGGATGACTGGAAGGTGGAACCGCTGGTCACCGGTTTTGATTCGGAGTACGTCTGGGTCGCGTCCACGGGAAGCACGCAATACTTGCTGACCGATCACCAGGCGCCCCGACGTCGTTTGATCGCCGTCGATCAGCAGAATCCCGACCGTGCGAATTGGCGGGAAGTGATTCCGGAGTCGGAAGACGTCTTGGAATCCGTGAGTCTGTTCGGCGAGACGCTCTACGCCCAGTATCTGAAGGACGCTCGAGGCCTCGTGCTAACGTTCAAGACGGACGGACAAGCGCTGTCGGAGTTATCGCTCCCCGGATTGGGAAGCGTGTCCGGTTTCGGGGGTCGACAGGATGCATCTGAAACCTTCTTTTCGTTCACCAACTACGTCACGCCGGCGTCCATTTACCGCGTCGACTTGAGTGATGGATCGACTGAAGCTTGGCGACGACCGGACGTTGAGTTTGAGGTAGATGATTATGTGACCGAACAGGTCTTTTATCGGAGCCAAGATGGAACGCGCGTTCCGATGGTGATCACTCGCAATAAGGATTCGCAGCTGGACGGTAGCAATCCAACCTTGCTGTATGCCTATGGTGGATTCAACATTTCACTGACCCCATCGTATTCGCCGGCGATCGCCGCGTGGATCGAAAGTGGGGGCGTCTACGCGGTAGCCAACCTGCGTGGCGGGGGAGAATACGGAGCGAAATGGCACGAAGACGGCATGCGTTTGAAGAAGCAAAACGTGTTTGATGACTTCATTGCCGCCGCGGAGTTTCTGATCGATAAAAAGTACACGCGGCCCGAGCATCTGGGGATCCGCGGGGGCAGCAACGGAGGACTCTTGGTGGGCGCCGCGATGACTCAACGTCCTGACCTGTTTGGTGCGTGCCTTCCGGCGGTGGGCGTGATGGACATGCTGCGATTCCACCGCTTCACGATCGGTTGGGCCTGGGTCGGCGAGTATGGAAGCAGCGACGAAGCGGACCAGATCGACAACTTGCTGTCGTATTCGCCCCTGCACAACCTGAAGCCGGGGACCTGTTATCCCGCCACCATGATCACGACGGCGGACCGAGATGACCGGGTCGTTCCGGGGCACAGTTTCAAATTCGCTGCGGCGCTTCAGCATGCTCAAGGCTGCGACAGCCCCACATTGATCCGCATCGAGACGCGAGCAGGCCATGGTGCCGGGACGCCAGTTAGCAAGCGCATCGAGGAGTACGCGGATCTCTGGTCGTTTCTGATCGATCAGTTGGGCACCCCCTAGATCGCGATCTAGGGGAATGACAATCCGCACATCGCGTGTACGATTGAGAGGGTCGATCGCCCTCCCCGCAGACCTGTTGCTCACCCTCGACCCAAGCGGAAGGAGGGTGAGTTTCCTTGCGAGGGACGCTCACCGGCTGGCCGGAAATGAAGGTCCGCCCCTTGCTCGCCCCTTCTTACCCCGGCAGTGAATCCAGGTATGCTCGCTATTCTTCGCGAGGTCTCGGTGACATGCTTCTTCACCAGCTATTTGATCGTGCTGGTGTTAGAATTGCTGCGACTTCTGGGTCGCATCCCCGGCCGCGGCTTGGCGGTTCTGGGGATGATGGGGTTGGGTCTCTTCACCCATGTCACCTACGTCGTCATCCGTGGCAGCGGATTGGACATGGACGGCGAATCGGCACGTCTTTCGACTTGGACCGACTGGTCATTGATGGTCGCGTTGGCGTTGGCGATTGTGTTTGTCGTGCTGTATCTGCGGCGACCTGACACCGTCATCAGTTTTTTTTTCCTGCCGATGGTGTTGGGTTTGATCGCTCTGGCGGTTGCCATGCGGGGATTACCCGCATTCAGTCGCAACGAAGCGGTTGAGGTGTGGCGCAGCCTGCACGCGTTGTCGATGGTGGTAGGGACGGTGGCCGTGTTGATCGGTTTCTTGGCCGGGTTGATGTACCAATTGCAGTCGTGGCGTCTGAAGCGAAAGTGGGCAGGATCTGGACTTCGGTTGCCGACGCTGGAAACGCTTGGCCTGATGATTCGTCGCTGTCTGGTGACCAGCACGATCGCGGTCGGATTGGGAGTCGTTGCGGGGATCGTGATGAACCTGAACCGCTGGGGCCAGGTCGGTTGGACCGAGGGAGGCGTCCTGTTCAGTGGGCTGCTGTTCTCATGGCTATTCGTGGCGACACTGCTGGAGTTCTTTTACACACCGGAGCAGCGAGATCGCAAAGTCCTGTTTCTAACGCTGGCAAGCTTCGGCTTTCTCGTGCTGGCGATGCTAAGCCTGATGGGATCCGGACACGGCCAAACCGAATCGACTCCGGCGAACGTTTCCCAAGCGTCGGCGATTCCGCCGAGGCAAGTGGCAGCCAACCCGGTTGGAGTCACCAGATGAAACTGCAGATGGTCGGCTGTAGTCACCACGACACAGCGGTTGAGTTTCGCGAACGGGTTTCGTTTGATCGCACCCAGATCCATACCGCGCTCGCCAGTTTCCGCCAGAGGTTTCCGTCGGAAGAGTTGGTGCTGCTGAGCACTTGCAATCGCGTCGAGCTGTACACTGCCGCAGGCGACGACAGCTCACTGGACCAAGAAGCGGTCCTCGATTTCCTGGCGCACCAGCGCGAGATCACGATCGATCAAGTGGTCGACAAGATGATCTGTCGTGAAGGGGACGATGCAGTCAAGCACCTATTCACCGTTGCCGCCAGTTTGGACAGCATGGTCTTGGGGGAAGCCCAGATTCTTTCCCAGGTCAAACAGGCCTACGAGATCGCCTGCGAATCGGGTTCTGCCGGGCCGCTAAGCCATGCCGTCTTTCAAGCTGCCAATCGAGTCGCCAAGCGGGTCCAACAGGAGACCGCCATTCATCGACGTCGCGTCAGCGTTCCCAGCGTTGCCGTTGGCGAGGTCGTACCTGAAGTATTCGACTCACTAGTCGACAAGCAAGTCGTCGTCTGCGGCGCCGGCGAGATGGGTGAGGAGACGCTCCGTTACCTGCAGCAAGCGGGTGCCAACCAGATTTGCATTCTGAATCGCAGTCCAGAGCGGGCGGCCGCGTTGGCGAAGACGTTCCAAGCAGACACTGCTGACTGGAACGACCTGGCCAATCAGCTGGCTCGAGCGGACTTGTTGATCGGAACCACGTCAGCCCACGACCCCATCGTCACAACCGATGAATTTGCGGCGATCCATCCCCGACGCCGCGGGCGGGTGTTGTTGGTTTTGGACCTGGCCGTGCCACGCGATTTTGAGCCCGAGTTAGGCGACCTCGCGGGCGTCTATCTGTACCAGATCGACGACCTGCAAGCCGCCTGCAACCGCAATCGAAAACAACGTGAAAAGGAGTGGCCAAAGGCGAAACAGATCATTGACGAAGAGACGAAGCGTTTCTTTGCCGATTTGAACCATCGCGCGACCGGTCCGGTGATCCGAAGGCTGCGCGAACAAGCCCAAGAACTCAAGCAGGACGAGCTGTCGCGATTGCTCAGCCGGCTTCAAGGCGGCGACTTGTCATCCCAAGGGGCAGAGAAGGAGATTGAAAAGTCGTTCGACCGATTGGTCAACAAGCTCTTGCATCCACCGCTTGCGTCGCTGAGGGACGATGCCCAAGAGGGACATCAACGTGGCCTGGTCGATGCGCTGCGTCACCTCTTCAATCTAGGCGAGGACTGACTCAGCTCCAGTCTTCGTCGTCTTCAGCCTGCTCGCTGTCATCGTCCCAGTCCTCGTCGTCGTCCTCGTCGTCATCCCAGTCGTCGTTGCCGTCGTCTTCATCGACTTCTTCCCAGTCGTCGTCTAGCTCGTCCTCGTCATCCGACTCTTCGTCGTCCTGGTCCTCGTCGTCGTCTTCTTCGTCGCCCCAGTCCTCGTCGTAGTCTTCCAGCTCGTCGTCGTCGTCCTCTTCGTCTTCTTCGTCCTCTCCCTCGTAGAGATCGTCTTCTTCATCCTCGATGACTTGGGCAGGACCATCGACTCGAGGATCGGCATCGTCGGTCACGGCAAGCCCGTTTCCCGAGTTGGCTTCGGCGTCGATTTCGGCAATGGCGAGGGGTGAGGCGACAGCGATACTCACGCCGGACTCCTTCGATGAGGTCGATGATTCTTGAGGATGTTGGTTCTGACCCGAGTCGGCAAACGCGGGTTCATCGGCTACGAGTGGTTGCCAATTGATCTTCGGCAACGACTCGGTGCTAGGTAAGCCAAAGAGTTGTAAAAAACGTTGGGTGGTACCGTAAAGGTAGGGGCGCCCCAACTCTTCGCCTCGGCCGGCGATGCGAGCCAAGTCACGCTCCATCAATTGTCTCAAAATCTCACCGCAGGCTACCCCCCGCACCGCTTCAACATCTGCGCGAGAGACGGGCTGACGGTAGGCAACGACGGCAAGCGTTTCCATCATCGGCGTTGAAAGGCGAACTGCTGGAGGCAAATGCCCCATCCGCGCTAGCCAAGGTGCCAATGATGATCGCGTTAACATACGAAATCCGCCGGCAATCCGCTCGACACGAATCGCTCGGCCCAGCGAATCATACAGCTGATTCAGTGCCTTGACGTGTGTGCGAGCCTCGGTTGCATCGCTCAATCCGGCCAACTGAGCCAATTTGCGCGGCGACATGGGATTCTTGGACAACAACAAAACCGCCTCGGTACGCATCTGGCGGATTGCCGGATCCTCCTGGTCAGCAAGGCGTTCGTCCGCCTCGGGCTTCCCGCCACCAACCTCGGCCGGTCGGCTGCTGTAGCTCAACCCGTACGGACGCGGGACCGATGCCGTGGACGTCCAGGCGTGCGATCCTGTCACTATTGAATGGCTCATTCCACAGGTCGATGCTGACTGGGCGGCCATGACTCGTCCCCAAGTGTTCTGCAAACCATCACTCCTCAGTTGCACGAACGAAAAAAACCCGCGTGAGTCGCCGCAAATGTATCAGCCCGTGCGTCTGATCATCACGTCATGCTAGGATAAAAGGAGTTTCTTGGTTCTTCGCAGGCGGCATCCGCGGTCAGCAACGAACGTCTTCCAGTCACTTGATTCGACCGGCACGCCAGGTGGCCAAATCCCGATCACGACGCCAACGTCGTCTCGCCATCTTGATCGCCGGTCTGGTTTGCTCGCTGGCCATGGCGATGGTCGTTCTGTTTCCAGGGCATGTTTCGGGAATTGAGTTCGCGCCCAGCCATTTCGAGGCTCGCAGATTTCAGTTCTACGAATTGCCACTGTTGCAGCTGCAGATTACCCCCATCCGAC
>JBCCUO010000311.1:0-5412 GCA_039196805.1 Planctomycetota bacterium
AGGAGTTCTTCGACGTCTTTAACCGGCCTGAACGACAGGCGGTTTGCGACTGTGAAAGCTTGCCCGATCCAACGCTCCGCCAAGCGATGTTGCTGATGAGCAGTGATCGTCTCACGAAACGCGTTGAGGCGGCGGCACGACGACTGTTCGATTCGACGCAAAACGACTCTTCCATCGCCGAGTCCGTCTTTCTGCGCGTGCTATGCCGAATGCCAACAGAGGACGAGCAACAAGCCGTGAAGGACCACTTTCAGCGATGGGACGGACCGTCCGCGATGGCGGACATCCTTTGGGCGCTCATCAACACACGCGAATTTGTAACGTTGCACTGATATGAACCGAAACTGTTTGATCGATCGCCGCAGCGTACTGCAAGTTGGCTCGGCTTGCGTGTTTGGTTATCCACTCGTCTTGCCGACCAGGCAGTCGGTGGCGGGTGAGCACAACCGTTCACCCAACAGCCTGATCTTGCTTTGGTTGGCGGGTGGTCCATCAACCATTGACATGTGGGATCCCAAGCCGGCGGCGCCGGCAAACATCCGCGGCGAGTTTGGCGTGATTCCGACATCGCTCACTGGAGTGTCGATCTGTGAACACCTTCCAGAGACAGCACGTGTTTTGGATCAGTGCACGCTCATCCGATCACTGCATCACAATGTTCCCGAGCACGCTCCGGGAGCGAATTACGTGCTATCGGGAAACGCGCCTTCACCGGTTCTAAGTCACCCCACGATCGGGTCAATAGTGGCCTGCAAGACCAATGATCAATCCGAGCTCCCGCCATACGTCACAATCGATCACGATAACGCCGCCAACGCGGGATTTCTGCCGTCGACGAGCAACGCTTTTCGCCTTCATGACGAGGCAAGGTCGCTTCCATCAGGGATCACGATTGCGCGCCGGGAAGACAGATCTGCATTCTCGCGACGGCTTCGTCTCCGCGAACAATTTGAGCTGCACGGCGATCGCAGCCTGGGTGGTCAACTCGCCCGCGACATGAGCCGGTTCGGTGATTCGGCGGCAAGGCTGCTGACAGACGACACCATCGCGAAAGCCCTGCGTTGGCAGGATGAGCCGCAGTGGGTCCAAGACGAGTATCTCACCCGTTCACCATTCGGTCGAAACGTGCTCCGGGCACGTCGTTTGATCACTGCTGGAAGTCGTCTGGTCAGTGTTGCAATGAGTGGGTGGGATACGCACTCGGGGAATTTTGCGACACTGCGTACAGGTTTGCTGCCAACGCTAGACCAGACCTTTGCCGCCCTGGTCGATGATTTGAAGCGCCGCGGCATGCTGGACACAACCATCGTCTGCTGCCTAGGAGAGTTTGGTCGGACACCTCTGGTGAACGGTCAGGCCGGACGTGACCATTGGTCGAAGAGCTTTTCCGCCTTGATCGCGGGCGGGCCGTTTCATCGCGGACTTGTCCACGGAGAGACCGACGCCAGCGGGAGTGAACCGATCAGAGATCCCCAAGGCCCAGGGGATCTGATCGCAACGCTGCTGTATGCACTTGGAATTGATCCCTACGGTGAACTCATCGCACCAGACGGACGCCCGATTAAACTCCTCGACGAGGGAACGATCATTCGCGGCATGCTGGCTCGTGGATAACGATATGTCTGCCATCTGCGGGCAGCGGATCGCATCCCCAACGATACCACCGTCAAATCTTGACGGCCTTGGTTGCGATGAATAGCGAGCAGTGTTTGTTCAGCGTAGAGGCTTCGTCTGACCAACGGTCTTCGTAGAAGCCCGTGATCGCGAATCCGGCTTCGATCTGTCCGCCGATCTGTTGATCCAGCGTGTGACCGAACTCGATTGCTTCGTCACGATCACGGAACTGCTGTAGTTCTTCCGGTGGCAGGTCTTCCAAGTCGGAGTAGGGAAGTGAGTGCCTCACTTCCAAGACGCCCTCGTTCTCGTCTTTGATGCGATCGAAGAGGAAGAGAAAGCCATTGTGGAATCCCGAGATCAAAGTGCCACCCTTTCGTAGCACCCGATAGGCCTCGTTCCAAACCGGCTGCAAGGAAGGCATGAAGCAGTTCGAGCAGGGATGAAAGATGAAGTCGAAGCTCTGGTCGGGAAAGCAAGTCAAGTCTGCGGCGTCACCTTGCTGCGTTCGGATCGTCAGACCTTCTCGGTCGGCGACGAGTTGATCTTGTCCCAGTTGTTTTGCTGAGGCATCGAACGAAGTCACGTTTGCTCCCAAGGCTGCCAAGATCGGCATTTGCTGACCGCCGCCCGAAGCCAGACCCAATAGATCGACACCTTCAAAGGCTGTGGGGAACCAGTCCCTCGGAACCGGCAAGCTGGGTGTCAGTACGAGCGAGAACTCGCCTCGCCGCGCCAGCGAAATCTGCTGCGGGGATACCGGCTGTGTCCACTTGTTTTCGCCAAGCTCGACCTGCTTGTCCCATGCGGCAGCGTTGTATTGAAAGATGTTCACGGCATCCGACTGTGCTGGTTCCAAATGACTCGGTTCACGTCACCCAACCCGCGCACGTGATCAACGGCGACCCGACTGGCGGTACGCGTCATCAACTTAAGCCGAGCCTGAAGCGCGTGCGAGAGGAGGGGCTGATCGCTCCCTTGAGATAGACCCGGTGACTGGACTGGCGTTGCCGCTTACGGACTGGCTCGCGATCAGCCGCTGGCAAGCGTTCGTTAAGACCACGTGAATTCGGACGTGTGTGGCTTTGAACGCATGCCGCGAGTCGCTTAGGCTGCGCGACGACGCACAACGCTCGTCGGTTCGGCGACGACATCTCACGATCACTGTTGTCTCGCAGGCTCACGTGAAATGACTGGTCCTCCCATTCGGAAACCGATTCACGGCCCGGTCGGAACCTCGCACGCTGGGGGAAAGCCGATTTCGTCGTCCCGATCGTCAGCGCCACCCAACTTGTCAGTGCCATCCAGCGCCCCTCCCGTCGCATCAACCCCAACGGAAGTCGCGTCGAACCTAGACGAAGCTGACGCTTTGGACGCGGGCGAGTTGCAGCTGAAAGGTCCGATATCGCGTCCGCCGCTGACTCCCGTTGCCACCGAAGTTCCGACCCCAACCGCACTTGACACCGAGACGGTAGAAACTGCGCCCGCGAAGTCGGCGACAGCGGATTCGGCGAAGCCGGCAACAGCGGAACCTGCGAAGCGGGCGATCGTTGGTGGGAAAAAGTCGTCGAGTCCAGATGAGATCGAAACGCCGCTTCACGGGACTCCCACCAAGGCTCCGCAAACGGAGATCCCTCGTCAGTCGTTGGTGCTGGTCACGGCACTTGGACTTCTGGGAGCGATCGGATACGCCTTGTCGCTTAGTCCGCTGGGCATCGGTCAGATTGCGTTCTTGATCACGCTTCCCTGGGCTTGGCTGACGGTCGATGCCCGACGAGTGACCGTGACCGGTTACTTTGTGCTGTATCTCTGCGGAACCTTGAGCTGGTTGCTGCTGCTATTGATGGAGTCTTGGGTGGTGACGCCCAACTTTTTGGTCGCGTTCGCGCAGGTGGGCTACCTCGGACTTTTCTTGCCGGCGTTTATCTGGCTCGGTCGTGTGGGTCGACGGCAGTGGTCGGTCCCTGGATACCTTTGGCTACCTGTTGCCTGGTGCGCGATCGAGTACTTGCGAGGCAACCTGTTTGGCGGATTTTCGCTGGGGATGCTTGGGCATTCCGTCGTCGATTCGCGACGAATGCTGCAACTGGCTGATCTCTTGGGCTCAACCGGACTGAGCGCTTTGATGGTGGCCTGTGCTGCCAGTGTGGCTGAGCTGCTTTGGCTGGTGCGGCGCCTACGCCGGTTGGAACGTTCGGTACCCAAGTTGGTTGACCCGCGAGCGGATGCGGGCGCCGAGCCAACGGCCTCCGAACAGGCAACCATCTTGGCATCGAGCCGAAGTTTTTCAGGTCGCCCGATGATCAAGCGAAAGCGGGACGACGCAGCCACGTCGATGCAAGCGGCCATGCGGCGGACTCGCGACCGAACTCGCGACCAGCACCTGACGTTGGCGACGCTCACCGTTCTGGTGCTTTCCGGGATCCTGTTCTTCTCCAACTACTACGGCTCAACGCGCGTCACTGAGACGCGAATTTGGAAACTGTTTGAAAAGAGCATGTTCGAGTTTTCGGTGGTCGGCGGGCCTCAAAGTCGTCAAATGCTGATCGCCGAGAACCAGTTGTTGGGGAATGCTTTGGTCGTGACCGCGCTGGGCGGCCCACCTTGGGAAGGCAACTCGGCGGCAAGATCGTTGGGCAGTCCGCGACGAAACATGCTGACCGTTTATCCTGCAGACGGACAAACATGGATGGCTGAGACGCGACTGGCCGATCGCAAGCCGAGTCCGGGCGTCGACGAGGCGGAGTCGCAAGACGGATCGACGACCGATCCTGGCGATGGACTTGAAGCCGAGGCTACGGCGGCGGAGGCAAAACCATCGAATCCACCGGAGACGCAACCGACGACGACGCCCAGTCTGCTTGTGGACGCGCCGGATCAGTCGCATCAATTGGACACATCTCGATTTGATGGACTGCTGGGAAGGCTTTGGCGTTCGCGTGCGCACGCCGCGACGTTTGAACCGCGAACGGAGAAGTTTCCGCTGCGAATCGTCTGCACGATGATCGACAACGCGACGATCGAACGATCACTCATGAACGTACTGCGAAAACAACCGCGACGTGGGAACACGGTTGATGCATCGTTGGTCGTCATTCGACCGGGTCGCTGGGATGGATCGGCTTGGCCCAGACTGTTGACGCGATCGGTCTTGGCGGCAGCGGTTGCCAATCGCTGTCCCGTGATCGGGGTCGTCCCCGAGACAACCATGGCGGTCGCCAACGGCGACGGCAAGCTGTTTTGCTCTGCCGCAACCGTTTCCCAGATTTCGCCCGTTTCGATCGAGTCCGATGCCACCGATACCGCTGACGCGCTGGGAGAAGCGGAGGCCGGTGTGGTCCACTTGACCGAGATGATTGACCCGCGCGAGAGCTACTACATCGCCTCGGCCGGCTGGTTTCCCATCGTTAGCTTCTGCGCTGGCGTTTTGGCGGTGGTGTGGAGTCCGGTATCGCACTGGTATCGCACCAGCCAAGCCAGCTAACCGCACTCGCCAAATCGATCAATCCTGCCAACCCTCCTTTGAACGAATCGACAACCGGTCATATGCAACGCTTCGAAATCATTCGTAACGATCAGAATCAGCAATGTGTGCGATGGCACGGCACCCGGGACGTTGAGTTGCCGACGCAAGATGCTGAGCGCGTGGCCATGTCACTTGAGCGTGACTGGAACGAACCGTCGACGGCGCGGCAGGTGGTGATCGAGTTGGTGGCCTGCGAAGAAGCGACGACCACCGGTTTGGCCATGCTGGTCCTGTTGAATCGACAGCTGAAGCGATCGGAGGTCAGCTGGCGA